>CAZHGU010000101.1:0-5695 GCA_964532105.1 uncultured Alcanivorax sp.
CATGCGTCATGTAGGCCTTTGCGCTTTCCACCAGATTGGGCACCAGATCGTGGCGGCGTTGCAATTGCACATCAATCTGCGCGAAGGCATTCCGGAAGCGGTTTTTCAGGGTGACCAGGCGGTTGTAGACGGCAATGGCGAAGACCACCACCACAATGGCCAGCCCAAGCAGGATCCATTGGCTCATGAAACTCCCCTTGTGTAATGGCAATGATTCCGAGGAGAGCCTAGCGAATCCCTGCCGGATGCGCCAGCACGCGCCATTCCGGTTTTGCTGGCCAGCGCCTCGTCGCTATACTCCCGGGCTGGTGCCCGGCTGAGCCGGGCTTGTTGTTTCGGCGGGATACTGTTGCATGAGTGAAAACGAAATTCGTTCCGTGTTGCCGGCCCGCCCGGCGCTGGATGAAGTCAGGGACCGTGCCGCGGCCGTGCTGGACGAGGCTCGCCGTCAGGGCGCCAGTGACGCCGAGGTGGATCTCAGTGTGGCCCAGGGCTTCTCCGTGTCCGTGCGCCTGGGCGAGGTGGAGTCCGTGGAATTCAACCGCGACCGGGGCTTTGCCGTGACCGTGTATTTCGGGCAGCAGAAGGGGGCCGCGTCCAGCACCGATGATTCCGCGGACAGTATTCGCGATACCGTCGCCGCCGCCTGTGCCATCGCCCGGCATACCGGCGCCGATCCCTGTGCCGGCATTGCCTCGCCGGATCAGATCGCGCGTGATATCCCGGATCTGGATCTGGACCACCCCTGGCAACTCACCCCGGAAGAAGCCATTGATCAGGCGCTGGCCTGCGAGGCGGCGGGCCGTGCGGATGAACGCATCCGCAACTCGGAGGGGGCGTCGGTGAGCACCAGTGCCGCCCTGCGGGTCTACGGCAATACCAGTGGTTTTCTCGCCGGCTATCCGGGCACGCAGCACAGCCGCGCCTGTGTTCTGGTGGCGGAAGACGACAGCGGCATGCAGCGTGACTTCTGGTACGACAGCCGTCGTGATGCCGGCGAGCTCACCGATCCGGAAACCATCGGTCGAGAAGCGGCGCGGCGCACCACTGCGCGGCTGGGCGCACGGCGTCCGGACACCGAAACCCTGCCCGTGATTTTCGCGCCCGAGGTGGCCGCCGGGCTACTGAATCATTTCGCCGGCGCCATCAACGGCAACAGCCTCTACCGCAATGCCTCCTTTCTGCAGGAGCGCATGGGCGAGGAACTCTTTCCCGACTGGGTGAGCATTTACGAGCGTCCGCACTGGCCCGGCATGGCCGGTTCGGCCCCGTTCGACGGCGATGGCCTGCCCACCACGGACAAGGATTTCGTGCGCGCCGGGCAGCTGGTGTCCTGGGCCCTGGGGCTCTACGCCGCGCGCCGGCTGCAGAAACAGCCCACTGGCAATGGTGACGGTGTTCGCAATCTCTGTATCACGGATTCCGGGCACACGCTGGACGATATGCTTCGGGCCATGGATCGGGGTATTCTGGTGACCGAAGTGATGGGTCAGGGGGTGAACCTGGTCACGGGGGATTACTCGCGCGGCGCGGCCGGTTTCATGGTCGAGGACGGCGAGATTCGCTATCCGGTGGAGGAATTCACCATCGCCGGCCATCTCGGGGAAATGTTCGCCGGCCTGCGCGGTTCGGGCACGGATGTGGATCATCGCGGCAATGTCCATACCGGTTCGCTCTGGATCGACCGGATGAAGGTGGCCGGCGCTTGATCGTGTCATAAAAAACGGCGCACAGACGCCACAGGGAGGAAAAGCATGAACGAAAATCCGTACAGTCAACCCGAAACCGAAGTCGCCCCGGCCACCGACGGTGAGCTGCAGCTGGGTGCATCCCGGGGCCGGCCCATCGGCCATGGCTGGAGCTGGATCAGTCAGGCCTGGTCGCTGTTCACCCCGGCCTGGGGGCAGTGGATTCTGGCGCTGCTGTTGTTGATGATCATCATGATGGCCATCCAGTTCATTCCCTTTATCGGAGGACTGGCGGGCACCTTGCTGGGGCCGGTCTTCGGCGCGGGCGTGCTCTACATGGCGCACCGTGCACGCGAGGGCGGCGGCGTCGAGATAGCCGATCTCTTTGCCGGTTTCCGTCAGCAAACCGGTGCGCTGGTGGGCCTGGGCGCGATCAACCTGGTGGTGACCATTGTGATTGTCGCGGTCATGATGGGGCTGATGTTTGCCACCATGGATACAGCGGCCATGTCGGACATGGATCCGAACAACGAAGAGGCAATGGCCGAAGCCATGATGACCATGGTGGGCAGTGGTGCCCTGCTGGCGCCGCTGATCATGCTGGCCCTGCTGATTCCGTGGATGGCGGCCTACTGGTTCGCCGTACCGCTGATCTTCTTCGGCGAATACGGTATCGGCACCGCACTCAAGAGCAGTCTCGTGGCCTGTCTGCGCAACATCCTGCCCCTGCTCTGGTACAGCATTATCGCTTTCGTCCTGATGATCGTGGCCTCGATTCCCTTCTTCCTGGGCTGGCTGGTGCTGATACCGCTTTTCGCCATCACCTACTACGTCATGTTCCGGGATATCTTCAGCGAAGCATGACGGTACCGGGCCTCCCGTCCGCGGGAGGCCTTACAGCAGCTGCGCCAGCAGCAGTGTGGCCAGGCCCAGAAAGGCCATGAAACCCACCACATCGGTAATGGTGGTCAGTACCACGGTGCCGGCCAGCGCCGGGTCGATGCCCATGCGTTTGAGGGTGATGGGCAACAGGGCCCCGGCCGCCGCGGCCACCACCAGATTGATCAGCATGGCCGCGGCGATAATGAAGCCGATGCGCGGGTTGTCGAACCAGACAGCGGCCGTAATGCCCACCACCGTGGCCCAGATCAGGCCGTTGAGCGCGCCCACCGCCAGTTCCTTGCCCAGTAGATAACGGGTGTTCTTGTCGTGAATCTGGCCCAGCGCCATGGCGCGCACCACCAGGGTCAGGGTCTGACTGCCGGCGATGCCGCCCATGCTGGCCACAATGGGCATGAGCACGGCCAATGCGACCACCTGGTTGATGGTGTCCTGAAAAATGTTGATCACCGCCGAGGCGGCCAGGGCCGTGAACAGATTCACGCAGAGCCAGACCGAGCGCTGGCGCACGGTGTTCATGACGGGGCCGAAGGTGTCCTCGTCCTCGTCCAGCCCGGCCATGCCCATCATGGAGTGATCGGCGTCCTCGCGGATCACATCCACCACGTCGTCAATGGTGATACGGCCCAGCAGCAGACCGTCCTCGTTGACCACGGGCGCGGATACCAGATCCCGGCGCTCGAAAATGCGCGCCACCTCCCGCGCGGACATCTGTGCCGGAATGGGCTCTTCATCGGTGATCATGGCCTCGCGCACCGTGGTGCCCGGCTCGGACAGCAGCACCCGGCTGAGCGGCAGCAGGCCCACGAACTCGTTGGCGCGGTTGACCACCGCCAGCCGGTCGGTCATGGCCGGCAGTTCGCCGCGCCGGCGCAGATAGCGCTGCACGGTTTCCAGATTGATTTCCGGACGTACACTGATGACGTCCAGATCCATGAGCCCGCCGGCGGTGTCCTCCGGATAATTGAGCACCGACTCCAGCCGGGAGCGATTCTGCTGATCCAGGGTGGCCAGCACCTGGGCGGTGACCTGTTCGGGCAGCTGTTGCAACAAGTCCGCCAGATCGTCGGTTTCCAGGTCCTCGATCAGCGGCACCAGCTCTTCGCCGGACAGGCCCTTGAGCAGTTCGCCGCGCACCTCTTCGCTGAGGTACTGCAGCACCTCCGCTTCGTTGTCCTGCGTCAGCAGTTGCCAGAGCAGTTCCCGCTGACGCGGCGGCGAGGTTTCCAGCAGGTGGGCGGCTTCCGGGGCGGGCAGGTTGTTCAGCAGACGCCGTACCCGTTCAAAGGTCCCGCTTTCCAGCGCCTGGGTCAGGGCATTGAGCTGTTTGCGCTTGCGGGAACTTTCTGTGGACACGTCAGGCCTCTTCGTCAAAACGCCGTTGGAACAGATCGGTCAGATCCGCGAGGGCTTGTTCCTCGTCCTCGCCCTCCACGGTGATCACCAGGTGCGAGCCCTGACCCGCGCCCAGGGTCAGAAGGCCCATGATGCTTTTGGCGTCCACGGCCTGCTCGCCCTGATGAACACGAATGCGCGCATTATAACGCGAGGCGATGGCCACCACCTTGGCGGCGGCGCGCGCGTGCAGGCCCAGCTGGTTGGTGATTTCGAGCGTGGTTTCCAGCATGGCGTGAACTAGCGGGCCTGGCCGTCGGCGGTGGCCGTGATCTGTTGATGACGTACCTGGATGGCATGGCCGTGTTCGCGCAGGCGGGCCGCCAGCCGTTCCACCATGTAGATGGAGCGGTGAAAGCCGCCCGTGCAGCCCACGGCCACGGTCATGTAACTGCGGTCATTGGCGGCGTAGTGCGGCAGCCAGCGCAGCAGAAAATCGGCGATGTCGTTGAGCATGTCGATACTGTCCGTCTGTGCGTCGAGAAAATCGATGATGCGCTGGTCCAGTCCGTTGAGATGGCGCAGTTCCGAATTCCAGTACGGATTGGGCAAAACGCGGACATCGAACACCAGGTCGGCGTCCCGGGGCAGGCCATTCTTGTAAGCGAAGGATTCGACCAGCAGGGACAGACCTTCTTCGTGACGGACCACCCGCTCGCGAATGAGATCGCGCAGGGTATGCACATCCAGCTCGGTGGTATCGATGATCAGATCGGCGCGTTCATGAATCCGGTCGAGCAAACGGCCCTCATGGACCATGGCTTCGGATAACGACATGTCCTCGGTGCTCAACGGATGCTTGCGGCGCGTGGCGCTGAAACGCGTCAGCAGGGTCTCGTCCTCGGCGTCGAGAAACACCACTTCGCAGTGCACGCCGCTTTCTTCCACACGCTGGAGCACGGATTCGAAATTGCCCAGCTGCTCGGGCAGATTGCGTGCGTCAATACCCACGGCGGCATGTTCGAGATGATGGGTCTGTTCCTTGAGCTGAGCGGCGAGTTCCGGCAGCAGGTTCAGGGGGAGATTATCGACACAGTAGTAGCCCATGTCCTCGAGCACTTGCAGCGCGGCTGTCTTGCCCGAGCCCGATCGTCCGCTGAGGATGATCAGTTTCATGCACAAACCCCTGTTGGCTGACGGCTGTAAGCGGAGAATCCATCCGGATCTGCGGTATTGTCAGGAGGCCAGCTCGAGTTCCGCTTCGGATTCCACGGCGTTGCGGTAGAGTTGTTGTGCATCGCCGGCCTTGCGCAGTTGTGCGCGGAAATCCGGTTCGTTGAACAGCGCCGCCAGGTGGCTCAGGGTCTTGAGATGCTTTTCCGGATCCTCTTCGGGAACCAGCAGCACGAATACCAGATCCACCGCCTGACCATCGGCGGCATCGAATTCGATGGGTTCCTGCAAACGCAGCAGCAAACCGATGGGCCGCTCGCAGGAGGCGAGCCGGCAATGGGGAATGGCCACGCCTTCCCCGATGCCGGTGCTGCCCAGTCGCTCGCGCGCGATCAGGGCATCGAAGATTTCCTGCTCGCCCAGCCCGGGCGCGGTCTGCGCGGCCAGCCGGGCCACCTGGTCCAGCAGCCGTTTCTTGCTTCCCCCTTCAAGATCAACGCTGGTGCGTTCCGGCGTGAGCAGTTCGTTGATACGCATGGCTGGTCTCAGTTTCCGTGTTGGCGATCGACTTTCTTGCCCTTGTGCTTGAGGATCTGGCG
>CAZHGU010000102.1:0-5675 GCA_964532105.1 uncultured Alcanivorax sp.
TGCCGGCGAAACGCACCAGCACGGGCTGGCGCAGACCCTGTTCGCGACAGGCGGCCAGCACGTCCTCCAGCGCCGCTTCCCGGGCTTCATCGGGTACCGGGCGCACATACAGGCGGCCGTCCGCGCCCACGCGGAAATGGCCTTCACCCCAGCGGTCCACGTTATAGGGCTGGGCGTTTTCACCAAGGCCGGTCGGCGGAATTCCCTGATCGTTCATGGCGGCATTAGAACAGAACAACAATCTTGTGGGAAACGGCCACGTTCAGCGGCTACAATGCGCGCGGCAACATCGGCGGAGCCGAGAATGAGTCTCGATACGGAAAAGTGGTTCTTCGAGCACTTCGACAGTGCCGGCACCGCCTTCGGCCTGCGGGTCAAGGGCAAGCTGGAACGGGTGGAATCGCCCTGGCAGGTGGTGGAAATCTGGGATACCGAAACCTTCGGCCATCTCATGACCATTGATGGCGCCACCATGCTCAGCAGCCGGGACAATTTCCTCTATCACGAAATGATGAGCCATCCGGCGCTATTCACCCATGAGCGGCCGCGCAACGTGGCCGTTATCGGCGGCGGTGACTGCGGCACCCTGCGCGAGGTACTGCGTCACGACACGGTGGAGCAGGCCTGGCAGATCGATATCGACGAAACCGTGACCCGTCTGGCCGAACAATACTTCCCGGAGCTGTGCGAAGCCAATGACGACCCGCGCGCGAACCTGCTTTTCGAAGACGGTGTCGCCTGGATGAAAGCGCGTGAGGCGGAGTCCATGGATGTGATCATTGTCGATTCCACGGATCCCGTGGGTCCGGCCGCGGGCCTGTTCCAGACCGATTTCTTCCGCGAATGTCACCGCGTGCTACGTGACGGTGGTGTGATCGTGCAGCAAAGCGAATCCCCGCTGTTGCATACCGACACCATTATCCGCGAGCTACACGACAACATGCGCGCCGCCGGTTTCGACGACACTCGCACCCTGCCCTTCCCCCAGCCCATTTATCCGTCCGGCTGGTGGAGCTGCACCCTGGCGGGCAAGGCCTGTGATCTGGGTCAATTCCGGGAAGAGGCTGTGCAAAAGCAGGCTCTTCCCACGCAGTATTACTCGGCGGCCATTCACCAGGGCGCGCTCACCCTGCCGCCCTTCATGGCACGGGCACTGAACTGAATGCGCGCGCTCGCGATTGTCTGCGTGCTGGTGCTCGCCGGCTGTGCCCATCAGTCCGGCTGGCAACAGGTGGCAAGCGCCCGGCAACCGGGTGAAGTATCCGTATTCGTGCGCCATGATCCGGACACGGGCAGCGTCGCCTACCGGGGCGTGATCGAACTGGAACATGCCCTGACCACGGTGCTGGCGGGTCTGGCCGATTTTGAACACTATCCCGACTGGCTCTTTCGCTGCCGGACCCTGGAAACACGCCCGGACCAATGGGGTGCCGGCAAGGTGCGTGTCGTGATCAAGGGCCTGGGGCTTGTGGCCGGCCGCGAGGTTTTGCTGGACAACAATGTAGAGCTGGAACTCGGCAGTGGTGCAGTACTGATCCGCTCGCGCGCGGTCACCGGCTCCCTGCCGGAATCATCCGGCCTGGTGCGCATGCCCGTACTGGATAATCTCTTCCGCGTGAAACCGCTGGCTACGGATCGCACCCGGCTGACCTTCCGTACCGCCTTTGATCCGGGCGGCTTCATGCCCGACTGGCTCACCGCCCGGGTGGCCCGACGAGTACCCGCCACAAGTTTGCGTGCTTTCGACCGGCATCTGGACGAACAGGATTACAGCCCGGATGAACTGGACCACTTGCCCATTTCGCCGGATCAGCTGCGTGCGCTCTTGTTGTCTAATGGAGATCAAGAATGAAAACCCTTCTGCCCCGGTTTCTGGTTCTGGCCATTGTCCTGGCTGTGAATACCACGCGCGCGAACAACGACGACTGGAAACAGGTCCGGGAAGCGGACAAGCCCGGCGAAGTGGATGTCTTTGTCCGGCCCGTCGATGACAGCCCCATCAAGATGTTTCGCGGCGTCATCCAGGTGCCGCAGCCCATGCTGAGTGTCATGGCGCTCATGGGCGATATCGAACGTTACCCGGACTGGGTCTTCCAGTGCAGTGACGCCGACGTTCGACCGGAGCAATGGGGCCGGGATGTAATCCGCATCAAGATCAACGGCATCTGGCCCGTTTCCGACCGGGACATCGCCGCGCGCAGCACCATGGAACAGAACCCGGACACCAACGCCATCACCATTCATTCACAGGCGGTGGACGATGTCGTGCCGGAGCAGGACGACTGGCTGCGCATTCCGGAGCTGGACAACCGCTTCCGCCTGGAACCGCTGGACAACGGCCGCACCCGGATCACCTTCCGCACCTTCGTGAACCCGGGCGGGCATATTCCCGCCTGGCTGGCCAATTTTGTGGCCACGCGGGCGCCGGAATACACGCTGACGAACATGGCGGAGTTGTTGAAAAAGGAACGCTACCAACTGGATGCGGTGGATGAGTTGCCGATCGAATTCCCCGGTGTAAAACAGATGACTTTTCCTTCGCTGCAGTCCGGCTCCGCCGGTCAGCCCGGGGATACGAACACGCCCCCATAGACCGAGCCGTTCAGGTCGCTGGGGGCCGGGGGTGCCAGAAGCGTTTCAGCACCGGCTTGACGCTGAAACCGTGGATCAGGATCGACAATGTGACCACCACCAGGGTCAGGTGAATCAGCTCCGCCGCCAGCGCCTCCGGCAGACCGTGCTCGACGGCATACATCAGATAGAACAGCGAGCCGATGCCGCGCACCCCGAACCAGCCGGCCAGCCCGCGAATCCGCCAGGGCGTATGCGTGCCGCGCAAACCGATCAGCACACTCGCCGGCCGCGCCACCAGAAAGACGAACAGCGCCAGGGCGATGCCGCGCAGACTCCAGGAGCTGGGGAAAAGCATGCCGCCGATCAGCAGGATCAACACCAGTTCCGACAGACGCTCCAGATGTTCCTTGAATACGAGCGAACTCTCGCTGACCCGATGTCGCGCCTGCGCCGGGGTCGGACTCGCCGAATGCGTACTGCGTCCGCTATCCTTGCGTTCGCCCGCCAGCCGGAGCTCGGTCTGACGCAGTGACACGGCGGCGAAAAATACCGCGAGAAAACCCCAGGCGTTGGCCCAGAGACTGATGCCATACACCACCCCGATCAGTCCCAGCCCCAGAAAATCATCCAGCAGACCCGGATCCCGGCCATTGTCAGGAAAGAAGGCACCGATCCACGCCATGAGGGCACCGGAGGCCACGCCGATGCCCACGCCGGCGGCCGTAGCCCAGAGCACATCCACCAACAACCATTGACCACCATACGCGCCCAGCTCATGGAGTCCGAGCAATCCCAGCCCCAGCATGACAAAGGGAAAAGCGCTGCCGTCGTTCATGCCGGCCTCGCAGGTGAGCGTAAAGCGCAGCCGGTCGCGGTCGCGCGCGTGACGGGTCTGCACATCCGTCGCCAGTACCGGGTCCGTGGGCGCGAGAATCGCGCCCAGCAACACGGCCGCACCCACCGAAAGGCCCAGCGCATAATGGGCGAAACCGGCCACCAGCAATACCGAGACCGCCATGCCCGCAAAGGCGAGCAGCAGGGGATTGCGCCACTGCGCCAGCCGCACCGGGACCGGCATCTTGACGCCGGCGGCAAAGAGCGAAATCAGCACCGCCACCTCGGTGAGCACCTCCAGCAGGGCCGATTCCTTCAGCGGATTGAAATGAAACAGCTGGAATCCGGTCGGGCCCACCGCCAGTCCCACGGCGAGGTAGAGCATGGCCGTGGTGACGGGCAGACGCCGGATGAGCGGGGGCGTCAGCCCCATTGCAAGCATGACTCCGCCCACCAACAGAAACCATCCGGCAGTGCTCATTATCCATCCTTATTGACGCTGTCCCGTTTATACAGGTTCTTTAGAACGGACAGGCCATAGGCGGACAGGTTCCTTGGCAGGCAATCCGGAGCTCTCCCGGGAAAAATATTCAACGCACCAGCAGTACCATCACAGTCATTACCAGGAACAGGGACACCAGCTGCCAGAACAGCACCGGGTTGCTTTCCAGCAGCGGCGGCTTGCCCTTGCTGAGCAACTCCTTGCAGGGATGACGCAGATCGAAAGTGAATTCGGACAGCGCCTCATAGCGCTTGAACGGATCGGGATGCAGGGCCTTGCGCAGCACCGGATCGATCCAGGCGGGCAACTCGCGATTGTATTTCAGCGCGGAGGTATAGGTAAGCCGATTCTGAGCCATGCGGGTCTTGCATTTGGCCACCTCCACGCCATAGGGCAGCTGACCGGTGAGCATCTGATAGGTGATTACGCCCAGAGAGAACAGATCCGAGCGCGTTGAGCCGGGCTCGCCCAGAAAATACTCCGGTGCGGCGTACTGGGCCGTGCCCAGCAAAAGGTCCTGATCCGAAGTGCCCGCGATTTCCATGACACCGGCCACCCGGGCGGAGCCGAAGTCGATCAGTTTCACGGTGCCGTTGGTGTCCACCATGATATTGGCCGGGCGCAGATCCTGGTGAATCATTTCCATGCGGTGAAAGGCGCGCAGCCCCCGGACGATCTGCTCGACAATGCCGCGTACGGTTTCCAGATCCGGCCGGGGATTGTCCTGCATCCATTGACTGAGGGTGCGCCCGTCAATGAACTCCATGACGGTGTAGAGATAATTGCGCGTTCGCGGCAGCGAATACGCGCCGGCCACATGGGGGCTGTTCACCCGGTGGGCGATCCATTCCTCCATGAGGAAGCGTTCCAGCTGAACCGGATCCGACTGCATCTCCGTGGATAGCGTCTTGAGCGCCACGAACCTCTGTGTATCCGGATCCTCCGCCAGATAAACATGCGAGCGGCTACTTGCATGAAGTTTACGGACAATCCGGTAGCCGTCAAAGGTTGTCCCCGGTTCCAGCGCGGGCGGGAACGGCAATCGGGTGAGCTGCTGATATACCTCATGGCTGCTCTGGTCGGCGACTTCCTCCACGCGGACAATCTGGACGGTGAGATTGTCCGGGCTGCCCTGCTCAAAGGCTTCGTCCACAATGATGCGCGCGGCCGCATCCAGATCCTGCCCGTTGGCGTGAATGGTTCGCGCCATGAAACGGGGCGATACGTATTCATGGATGCCGTCCGTGGTCATGAGAAAAAGATCGCCCTGCTCCACCGGCAGGCTCTGATAATCGATTTCCACCTGCTGATCCGCACCCAGGGCGCGGCCCAGATGGCTTTGTTCCGCGGTTACCCGGACCCGATGATCCTCGGTCAACTGCTCCAGCGCCGTAGCATGAACTCTATAGGCCCGGGCATCGCCCACATGAAAGATATGGGCGGTAGCGGATTTGATGATCAACGCCGTCAGGGTGCAGACATAACCCCGATCCATGTCGTAGCGGTACTGACTGCGACGGGTCTCGGCATGCAGCCAGGAGTTGGTGGCCATCAACACGCGCTGGGCCGACTGTTTCACCGACCAGGCCTCGGGCGTACAGAAATAATCTTCGAGAAAGCCTGCCACGGCCGATTCGCTCGCGGCGCGGCTGACATCGCTGCTGCTGATGCCGTCGGCCAGCGCCGCGGCCACACCCTTGGTGTTACGCAAGGGCGCGTCAGGCACATAGACGCCGTGGAAATCCTGGTTGGATTCCTTGCGGCC
>CAZHGU010000103.1:0-5666 GCA_964532105.1 uncultured Alcanivorax sp.
CCAAGGTCTTCTTCACACGCACCTTCCTGCGCGGCAAGGACAAGTCCATGGCCCGCAAGATGGGCGTACAACCCAATCCGCTGGATTATGCGCTTTTTCTGGGGAGCAACCTCTGGATCATGCCCCGCCTCTACGGCCACATGATTGCCGAGCGCCTGCCGGTCGTGAACCGGGTCGCGGATCACTTCCTGGTGAACCGCATCAACGGCTTGCTCGTGGAATACGGCCACGCGGAATATACGACGAATCCAGAGGAGTATTCAGGATAACGCCAGGCGCATAGCGCCTGGCGTCAGGGGCAAGGAGCAAGGGGCAAGAGGCAAGGAAATTGCGGGGTGCCTGCTTTATCTTGCTCCTTGTTCCTTGCGCCTTGCTACTTCAATAACTGCCCCAGCCTTTCCAGATCATTGACGACGCGCCAGTTGCCGCCGGCGTTTTCCACCTGCTTTTGCCATTGATCCAGGCGATCCAGATATTCCTGGGGATTGACGTTGTCCGAGCGCAGCTTGGTGACATTGACGGCCACCACTTCCACACCGTCCAGCGTCAAGGGAATATCCCGGTTATAGCCTTCCGGCAGGTCCTCCTTCATGTCGGAGAATACCAGAATGGTCTTCTGGCCTACATTGTGCTCGTTCAGATATTCCGTCGCCTGAAGCAGGCCGCCGGTGATATCGGTGTGCGGCGCGCTTTCCACATTGGCGATAAAATCCTTGATCTCCTGCTGGAAGGCGCGCTTCTGGCTATTCGCCCGGCTGGGCTGATCATCCAGGGCCACCTTCGCGACAATATCCTCTCCACTGAAGCTGCCCGTATCAATGCGTGCCACGGCAAAGGCGTCGCCGGGATTCAGCTGGGTCAGCAGGTAGGAAATGATCTGCTGGGCCTTGTCCAGTTCCTCGGTATAGGTACCCGAGGTGTCCAGCAGCATGTAGACGCCGCGCTGGTTGGGATTGGGCCCCTGGTTGTCCGAACAACCCGCCAGCGCCCCCAGCATCAGCACTACTATCGCAATTGAGCGCATCATCATCTTGCCTCCTCGCTGGTGGGCTTGTCTGCATCACTGTGCGTTGTCCCGTTCGAACGCATTCGCCGGACCTGGCCTTCCACCCACAGCGGCAGGAAGGCCAGTACATCATAGACCTGGGCCAGCAACCGCCCCAGGCCCCGGAAGAATATACCCAGAACCCGGAAAATCGTGGCTGCGGCGCGCAACACGGCTTCCGTCAGCATGCCCAGCACCGTGCGCAGGGAATGCACGAAGGTCTCGAGCGGAATGGCCACGAAAGCGAGCACAAACGGCAGGATAAAGCCCAGGCCCATCTGGGCGGCGGTGGTAATCCACATGAAATCGGGTTCTTCCATGGCCGCCTCATCGCCGCGCAGCATGGCGGCGGTGGCCATTTCGTCCTGAACCAGAATCTCGCGCATGAACGCCAGACCCGCTTCGACGCACGCCAACGCGAACAGAAACGTAAAGGTCGTCCATATCAGGCGACGCCGCATGCGGTCCTCCAGTGCCGAAATCACCGGAAACAGGCGGGTAATGCGTAGCGATTCCATGAGGAAAAGCCCCATGGAAATCTCCACCAGAATAATCACGAGGGCGGCGATTTCGTTCACCTGCATGCCGCCGATGGTGCTGGTGCCGCCCACCATTTCCGCCATGGGCCGCGCGATCAGGTTGAAGTTGATCACGGCGCCGCCCACGGCAATCGCCAGCACGAAGGCGGAGACGAAAAACTGGGTCAGTGACGACGAGGACAGCCGGCGCAGGGCGGCGTCGGAACCCCGGTTGATCTCGGCATAGTCGTTCATGTGCCGGTCAATGGAGGCGGCGCGGTCGATCAGGCGCTGAACCTTTTTCTCGGCACCGCCCAGACGGCTGACCAGTTCCTGCCAGTGCGGCCGGGCCCGGCTGAGCAGACGATGACGCTTGCGCGCGTCCTGACGGTACTCGCGGATGGCGCGGGCTTCCATCTTTTCCATGGACTTCTGGATGCTATCCAGCAGCTGCGCCACCTTGGCATCCTGACGGGGCAATTGGGCCACCGCTTCCACCGCTTCGGTCCAGCCCGGCGGCGACGGCGGCACTTCGCGGGAATTCTGGTAATCCTCCTCGATGGCCGTAATGGCCTCGCTCACCTGACGGTGCAACGCCGGGTAATCGCCCAGTTCCTTGCGCACGGTGTGTTCGATGCGTTCGAACTCGCGCTCCACGGCCCGTTCGGCCGCTTCCCGGCCGTGCTCGAGCAATACCTCGTGATTGCGCTGCTGCAGCTTGCGATCCGCCAGCGACAGCGAATACGCGGCCATCCGGCAGGCGTGATAGAGGGTATGGCCCAGCTGCAGGAGCGCCTGCCGGGCGGGCGTGCGCGCCAGATACAGCACCAGCGAGGCGATCAGCACCCAGATGATCACGGACAATACGGGCAAGGGCGTGATAGCGAGCAGATCCGACCAGGCCATTGTGATTCCCCCATCCTGTTGTTGTTCTCTACTCACTCAAAATAACGAAGAGATCGCGCAGCGACCGAGGCCTGATTCACAAAAGCACGGGCGATAAGGTTTTCTTCTACAGCTGGTGGGAACGCAATCACAGATGACCCGGCAGCTCTGGCCCCGCATTCATTCGTGCGGATCGCGGGCGCCCGCGGGCAACAGCCACTGCCCTGCACGCGCCGTCGTGCCGCGACTGCCCGAACGGTGGCGCTACAGCCACGCCGCGTACGGGCCCGGCATCCGGGAAGCTCCCGATCAGCCCGGAGCTGATTCGTCCCCCCCGCCAGGCCCTGGAAAACCGTCCCGCGCGCTGCCATGAGGGACAGCTGGTTGCTACCGGGTTATCCCGTGTCCGATCCCGGCCAGGGCGAAGCGCGCCGGGCCCCTGCCCTCGTGGACGGCGCTTCATGATCGCAAAGCCATGCAGGGAACACGCGTCTGTGTCAGGATCATCCTGATGAGCAGGGATAATGATAAAACCATGAACCTGTGGGGTTCACTATCGGAGCGCGTCGGCAATCCGCTGGACTGGTACTCCGCGCACAAGAGCATCTTCGTGCTCGCCATTATCTGGTTGCTGGTTCTGGGCTATCTGGCCTGGGCCTTCGTGGTGCTGGCCTGGCCCTTCGGCAGCGCGGAGGTACGTTCCGAGCATGTCGTGCCCCATATCCCCTGGTTGCTGGGGATGCTGGGCCTGACCACCCTTTTTCTGGCCGGTTCCTGGTTCGCGGGCCGCAAGCATCCGGACTCCGTGCTCCACCAGCACCTTTGTGCCCAGTGGTACACCCTGGTTCTGCTGACCCTGGCGCATTTCACCGGGCTGTGGTCGCTGGGCACCGGCGTCATCCTCTGCGGCGCCGTGGTCGTGGGCTTCATGTTTCTCAACCGCATGGTGGTCTTTGCCGCCATGGGCATGGCCATTGCCCTTCATGCGGTACTCACCGTAGCCATGGTGCGCGGCCTGTTGCCGGACGGGCCCATGCTCGGGCCCGGCCATGATCCGGACGGCTCGCTGAACAGCTTCTGGGTGACGTCCATGTATATTTTCACCGTCCCGCAACTGACGGTGCTGGTGGGCCTGTCCTGGTACATTCTGACCCGCTGGCGTCAGCGCGAGGCCGAGGTCCGGATGCTGAGCATGACGGACCCGCTCACCGGCATGGCCAACCGGCGGGCCATCATGGCCCTGCTCAAGCGCGAGCTGGAAAAGAGTCAGGAAAGCGGTCTGCCCGTGTCCGTGGTCATGGCGGATCTGGATCACTTCAAGGCCCTCAACGACACCTGGGGCCACCAGGCCGGCGACGCCGTGCTGAGCCAGGCCGCCCGGGTGCTGCGCAAGGAACTGCGCCAGAGCGATCATGTGGGCCGCTACGGCGGCGAGGAATTCCTGATGGTGCTACCCGGCGCCGACGATCACGGCGCCTCGCTGCTCGCCGAGCGCTGCCGCGAAGGACTCGAGGCTCTGAGCGTGGATTCGGGTCTGGAACGGCCGTTGCGGGTCACCGCCAGTTTCGGCCTGTGCAGCAATGATCACCACCCCGACCTGAGCCAGGACGATTTGCTGCGGGCCGCCGACGATGCGCTCTATCTGGCCAAGGAATACGGTCGTAATCGCATCGAAATCGCCCGTCCCTGATTCGTCTGACTATTTCGACTTATAACCATTCAGCTTCCATAAGAATGCCGAATGAGTCAGTGCAAATGGATTCATCGTTCTGCGAGCTGACGCACAAATAAACCCGTTCTTCGACATCTGATCACGGTTCGCAACCGAACCTGACACTATTATGATAGCGCCGTCCGCGACGCGGGGGGACAAATGCAGGAACAACAAGAGCGTCGTCAGCGGGCCGGGCCGTTACTGGAATGGACCAGTGCCAACAAGACGTTTTTCATTCTGCTGGTCACCGGATTGATCTATCTTGCCTACGCTCTATGGGGCCGAGTCATTCTGGATCACCCGGCAACCATTGGGCTGATCGATCAACAGGGCCTGGCCGTCACCCTGACCTGGCTGGATCATATTCTGCTGATTACGGCCGTACTGCTGGTACTGGTCCTGGTGGTTCCCGCAACCTATCGGGAGAGTGTCTGGCTGGAGCATCTGGGCGCGCAGTTCTACAGCCTCTCGCTGTCCATGATCGGCTATTTTTCCGGCACCCTGGCGCTGTCCACCGGTGTTGTCCTGGCCGGCGCTCCGGTTTTCGGCTTCATGTTTCTGCGCCGCAGCCCCGTGCTCACCGCCCTGGGCGTGGCCGTTGCACTGCAGGCCGGACTGACTGTGGCCCAGGTTCAGGGCAACCTGCCCTATGCACCCATGGTGCAGAGTCTCACCCGGGACGATGGCTCGCTGTCCGGTTTCTGGGTGGCCACCTTTTATCTGTTTGCCCTGCCGCATTTCATCGTGCTCACGACCCTGTCCTGGTTCATCCTGACCCGCTGGCGTCAGCGCGAGGAAGAGGCCCGGCAGCTCAGCCTGCTGGACCCGCTCACTGATCTGCCCAATCGCCGGGCCATTGTGGCGCACCTGCGCCGGGAAACCGAGCAGTGCCAGAACCAGCGTCTGCCCCTGGCCGTGCTCATGGTGGACCTGGATCACTTCAAGCAGCTCAACGACACCTGGGGTCATCGCATCGGTGACCTGGCGCTTACACGCGCCGCGCAAACGCTGAATAATGCCCTGCGCCAGAACGATCAGATCGGGCGCTACGGCGGCGAGGAATTCCTGCTGGTGCTCAACGGCACGGACTGCGACGGCGCCCGCATTCTGGCGGAACGGCTGCGCGGCGCACTGGAAGACACCCGGATTCCCGTGACCGGGCACTCGCCCCTGACCCTGAGCGCGAGCTTCGGCATCTTCTGCTGTGAACCGAACGAAGCCGTGGCAGCGGATGAAATGGTGCGTCTGGCCGACGAGGCGCTCTACGAGGCCAAGGCACGGGGCCGCAACCAGGTGGTGCTGGCTCGCCCGGTGCATGACGCGGAGGCGGCCACCGCCTGACACGACACCCGGTTATCCCCCCGCATGCTCCGCCAGGCCGACGAAGCCCTCTACCAGGCCCGGGAATCCGGCCGCAACCGCACGGAAGTCACCTACCTCTCCCCTCGCTCCTGGCACCTCGCTCCTCCCCTCTGGCACGGATTCTGCATCCTCTCGCCCCGGG
>CAZHGU010000104.1:0-5649 GCA_964532105.1 uncultured Alcanivorax sp.
TAAATGAGAACTAGTCCCGTTGGAGGAAGAAATGATCAAAACCATGAGTTTCGGCGTGATGCATGTCAGCGTGGCCTTTCTCGTGGTCTGGGTAATGACCGGGGACTGGCGCATCGGTGGTGCCGCCGCCCTGGTGGAACCGGTGGTGAATACGGTGGCCTTTTATTTCCATGAGCGGATCTGGAATCGCATCCGTGCCGGGGCTAACTGGCCGTCCTCGCAATCGGACGGGGTTCGGATGTCCGCCTGATCCGCAGGGACGAACCACCCCGTGGAGACAAAGATAAACTCCGTGTTTACTAGGGGCGCCTGCTCGGGTAGGCTATACCGGGAGTGCTCGATATTGACCCGGGGATCGAGAGGCAACCATGGAAAGCGCGGCCAATCAGGGGCTGGATGCGGTCCGGGAGATCGTCAGCCAGGTGGTGGATGCCCGTCCCGGGGAAGCCGGGGCGCAGCGCTCGCGGGCGCGGTCGGAGATTCTGGTTCATTCCATTCCGGTCTTCGCCCGGCGCGGCATTCACCGGACCACGGTGCAACATCTGCTTGATGCCGCCGGTATTTCCCGCCGCACCTTCTACAAGTATTTCCGCAACAAGGTGGATGTTCTGGAGAACATCTACAGTGTTTTCGTGGAAAACATGATCCTGCGCTTCCAGCAACAGGTGCAGCGCTCCGGTACCCTGCGCGAGATCATCGCCAATACCATCAATATCTATTTCGATTATCACGTCAGCATGGGGCCTGTGATTCATCTGATGATGGAGGAGGCCCGCCAGAGCGATTCCGCGTTGGCGCCTCATCGGCAGAAAGGCCAGGATGCCGCGGTACAGATTCTGGCGGGGGAAGTGGAACGTCTCACCGGACGGCAGCTGGAGCCGCTGGTGATTCGCACCCTGTTGTGGAGTCTGGAGAACTACTCACTCTACCTGCTCGACGACGGCGCCTATTCGGAACAGGAGCTGGAGCGCTGCAAGCGGGTCATGCAGGGCATTGCCGAAGCCGTGGTGCTGGACGACGCCCGGCCCGAGCTGCTGGAAGTGCCCACCGCCGAGCGCCGTTGAGCGCGTTCCGCTTGATCGGCTTCAGTTGTCCGGTTTGACGAATTTCAGCGTCATCCGGTCGCTTTCGCCGATGTCGAGATATTTTTCCCGGTTCTTGTCACCCAGGCGCAGGGTGGGCGGCAGGGTCCAGACGCCTTCCGGATGGTCCGCGTCATCGTCCGGGTTGGCATTGATCTCGCCGCGTTCGACCAGTTCGAAACCCGCCTTTTCCGCCATGCCGATTACATAGTCCTCGGTCATGTAGCCGGATTCGATCTGCTCCTCCAGGGGGCGACCTTCCGGAGCCCGATGTTCCACGACCCCGAGAATGCCGCCGGGCCGCAGGGCCTTGTAGAAGCTGTCAAAGAAGGCCCGGGTCTTGCCCGCCTTGGCCCAGTTGTGAACATTGCGGAAAGTGAGCACCCGATCCGCGGAACCCGCCGGCGCAATGTCCGTGTGCTCCGGGGGCCACAAATGCGTTACCTGCACCCGGTCGTAAATGTCCGGCCGGGCGGCCAGCTTTTCATGGTACTGCCGCAGGCTGCGGGTGTAGAAGTCGATATCGCTGCCCGGCGGAAACTGGGCGGCGTAAAGGGCGCCCTCATTCCGCAGCAGGGGAGCGAGGATCTCCGTATACCAGCCCGCGCCGCCCGGCCAGACCTCGACCACCGTCATGCCCGGCCGGACCCCGAAAAACATCAGGGTTTCCACCGGGTTGCGGTACTGATTCCGTTCAATATGTTCCTGGGGGCGGTGATCCCCGGTGGCCGCGAGATGAAGCGGGCCGCGCGGATTGGTGTTGGAGGAGGTGCTACAGCCGGTCAGTACCAGCGCCAGTACAAGAACGAGTCCTCGTGCCATGATCTTCTCCCGGTTCAGATCAGCTCTGCGTTGCGTGCACCGGATCGCCCTGCATGCCCTGAATGAGAATGCGAATGTAATCGACGGCCCGTTTTTCCAGATCCCCTTCGCCGGTCAGGGCCCAGTTCCAGGTGCTGCCGACCATGAGGTTGAGCATCATGTACAGAGTTTCGCGGGTGTCCATGGCCGTAAAATACCCCTCCTTGCGCAGCTCCGCAAAAAAGGCCTCGGCCACCGGCAGGTTTTCCTCGACCATGGCCAGATGACGCCGTTGAATATCACCGGCGAACTCGCCCGCTTCCTGAAGCAGCACGCGCGAGAACTGACGATTGGCTGCGATATAGCTCGCCATGCCCCGGCAGGCGTCTTCCAGCCGCTGTAGCGGATCCCCGCCGGCCATCAAATGCCCCAGGGCGATATCGCGCACGCGGTGAAGGTTTTCCTCCACCACGGTGAGCAGCAGATCCTCCTTGGAAGCGAAGAACTTGTAGATGGTGGCCTTGCCCACGCCGGCCTGCTCCGCAATCGTCTTGACTTCCGCCGAGCGAAAGCCTTCGCGCGCGAATACTTCCTGGGCGCGAGCGAGGATGCGTTGTCGGCGGTCGTCTTCTTTGCGGGCCATGGTCCTTCCCTTTCTCCGGGCGCCGTTACGGGGTCAGATATACTTGATCTTTTCCATCTGTTCTTCCAGGCGCGCCAGCGAGGAACGGTAATCGTCCAGCTTGGCGCGTTCCTTGTCCACGACTTCCTGCGGCGCCTTGTCCACGAAGTTGTCGTTCTGCAGTTTCTGCTCGCTGCGCAGCACTTCCTGTTTGAGCTTGTCCACTTCCTTGTCCAGGCGCTCCAGTTCGGCGTCCTTGTCAATCAGTCCGGCCATGGGCACCAGGATCTCCATTTCGCCCACCAGCTGGGTCGCCGACGGCGGCGCCGATTCGTCCGGCGCCAGCCAGGTAATGGAGTCGAGTTTGGCCAGCTTGCACAGAAAGTCCCGATTGGTGTCCAGCCGCGCGTGTTCCTGCTCGGAGCCATTGTGCAGGTAAACATCGAGTTCGCGCGATGGCGGAATATTCATTTCCCCACGGACTTCACGCACGGCGGTGATTACATCCTTGATCCACTGGATATCGAGCTCCGCCTGCTCATCCATCTTGTTTTCGTCCGCGCGGGGCCAGGGCGCGCGCATGATGGTGGGCCCTTCGGAACCCGCCAGCGGGGCTACCCGTTGCCAGATTTCCTCGGTAATGAAGGGCATGAACGGATGCGCCAGGCGCAGCAGCGCTTCCAGAACCCGCACCAGGGTGCGCCGGGTGCCGCGTTTTTCCGCCTCGCTGTAGTCGTCGCCATAGAGCACCGGCTTGGACAGCTCCAGGTACCAGTCGCAGTACTCGTTCCAGATGAACTCGTAGGCGGCGTGCGAAGCCTGATCAAAGCGGAACTGCTCCAGGGCTTCGTGGACCTCGCGTTCGGCATGCTGAAGCCGGGAGATGATCCAGCGGTCAGCCAGGCTCAGCGTATAATCGTTGCTGTCCCGGGCGCAGTCCTCACCCTCGGTATTCATCAGCACATAACGCGCGGCATTCCAGATCTTGTTGCAGAAGTTGCGGAAGCCCTCGATACGGCCCATGTCCCACTTGATGTCGCGGCCGGTGGAGGCCAGCGACAGGAAGGTAAAACGCAGCGCGTCTGTGCCATAGGCGCGGATGCCTTCGGGGAATTCCTTGCGCGTGCGCCTGGCGATCTGCTTTTCCTTCTGCGGCTGCATCAGCCCCCGCGTGCGCTTGTCCACCAGGCTGTCCAGATCGATGCCGTCGATGAGATCCAGCGGATCCAGCACATTACCCTTGGACTTGGACATCTTCTGGCCTTCGGAGTCGCGCACCAGTCCGTGCACATAGACTTGCCGGAAGGGGACTTCGTCCATGAACTTCAGGGTCATCATGATCATGCGCGCGACCCAGAAAAAGATGATGTCGAAGCCGGTGACCAGCACGGAGCTGGGATGGAAGGTGCGCAGATCCTCGGTGTCTTCGGGCCAGCCCAGGGTGGAGAAGGTCCACAGCGCCGAGCTGAACCAGGTATCCAGTACATCCTCGTCGCGGGTGAGTTCGATATCGCCCAGACCGTATTCGCTTCGGACTTCATCTTCGTCGCGGCCCACATAGATGCGGCCTTCGGCGTCGTACCAGGCGGGAATGCGGTGTCCCCACCACAGCTGTCGGGAAATGCACCAGTCGTCCAGTTCGCGCATCCAGGCAAAGTACATGTTTTCGTAGTTGCGGGGCACGAACTCGATATCGCCGTTTTCCACGGCCTCGATGGCGGGTTTCGCCAGGGAGTCCACGGCCACGAACCACTGCGGCGTCAGAAAGGGCTCGATCACCACGCCCGAACGGTCCCCGCGCGGCACCTGCAGCGTGTGTTCCTCCACCGCGTCCAGCAGGCCCTGTTCGTCCAGATCCTGAACCACCTGTTTGCGTGCTTCGTACCGGTCCAGTCCCTGATAGCGCTCGGGCACGTTCTCGTTGAGATAGGCCCGCGATGTAAGAATGTTGATCTGGGGCAGGTCATGGCGCCCGCCGACTGCGTGATCATTGAAGTCATGTGCGGGCGTAATCTTGACGCAGCCGGAGCCGAATTCCGGATCCACATACTCATCGGCAATGACGGGGATTTCGCGTTCGGCCAGCGGCAACCGTACTGTCTTGCCCACCAGATCCTGATAGCGGCTGTCCTCCGGATGCACGGCCACGGCGGCGTCGCCCAGCATGGTTTCCGGACGCGTGGTGGCCACGGTGACCTGGGCGGAGCCGTCGGTGAGCGGGTACCGGAAATGCCAGATATGACCCTTTTCTTCCGTGTTTTCCACCTCCAGATCGGAAATGGCGGTATTGAGCTCGGGATCCCAGTTGACCAGACGCTCGCCCCGATAAATCAGCCCTTCGTGATACAGGCGCACAAAGACTTCCGTGACCGCGCGGGACAGGCCCGGGTCCATGGTGAAACGCTCGCGCGACCAGTCCACGGAGGTGCCCAGCCGCCGGAGCTGATCGGTAATGGTGCCACCGGATTCCGCCTTCCATTCCCAGACCTTGTCCAGGAACTGCTCGCGGCCGAGTTCCTCCCGGGAGGTGCCCTCGGCGGCCAGCTTGCGCTCGACCACCATCTGGGTGGCGATGCCCGCGTGGTCGCTGCCCACCTGCCAGAGCGTGTTGTCGCCCAGCATGCGGTGCCAGCGCACGAGCGTATCCATGAGCGTATCCTGGAAAGCATGGCCCATGTGCAGACTGCCGGTCACATTCGGCGGCGGAATCATGATGGCAAAGGGGTCGCCTTCTCCCCGGGGCTGGAAGTAGCCCGCCTGTTCCCAGTGCTGGTACCAGTAGTGCTCGATTTGGTCCGGTTGATAGGTCTTTTCCATGGTCTCCGCTTGGGCCGGGTACGGGGATACGAGCGCCGCCGGGCAACCGCGCAGCGCCGGGGCGCATTATAGCGGAGGGGACGAGCTGCGTCGTCCCATGCCCGGCGCCCGGAGGGCGCCGGGCAGTCGAAAGCAGAAAGTAGAAAGCCGAAAGACCAACAGGAGCCCCTGAAGGCCATGATGACGCCCTTCGGGGGGACGAATCCTGAGCAGCATCGGGGAACTACTGTAGGAGAGGCATCCCTGCCTCGACCCTCCCAGAGCCTCTGGAAGGGTCGAGGCAGGGATTACCCAGAGGGCACGATGGCCTCTCCTACATGCAGGGCC
>CAZHGU010000105.1:0-5607 GCA_964532105.1 uncultured Alcanivorax sp.
GGCCCGGCACCTTGCCGTTGATGGTCCAGAACTTATACTGGGTGCCACTGGCCAGTCGGCCGGTGTCCTCGGTGGTGTCCAGATCGAATTCCAGATGCTCGGGTTCATCGCGGTCGATGGGACCGGGGATATCGGCGGGGTCATTGGTCAGGTCCGCGGCGTCGGATTTCGTTTCCACTTCGCCGTCGCCCACGACGATCTTGCCTTCCATGCCGGCGGCACGGTGGCCGGGCACGGAGCACCAGTAGTAGAACTCACCTTCCTTGTCCGCGCGGAAAGCCAGCACCGTGCTGGAGCCCTCGCCGCTGACCTTGTCGGACTGGGCATTGAAGTCCTTGGCCACGATGTCGTGCATGGCGCCGTCGCCGTTGACCATGTTGATCTGCACCATGGCGCCCAGCGGCACTTCCAGCGTGGGATTGACCTTGCCGTCGATGTCGCCGCCCCGGCCGATATAGACCAGCTTGCCGTCCGCCACGGCCGTTTCCAGGGTAAAGGTGACATCCGCGTTGTAATCGGCGTCGTCCTGCGCCAGCCCGAAAGCCGGCAGCAGCGCCATCAGCGTGAAAAGGGTGAGTTGTTGCAATGTCTTCATGGTGCTCTCCTTATCGCCGTGCCCGGCGATGATGCGGGCCCGCCGAGCGGGCCCTTTCGGTTACTCGACCTGCTTCAGATACTGGTCCAGACGGTCCTTGTTGGTGGCCATCTTTTCCTTCAGGGAAGCGGCCTTGTCCT
The DNA here is from genome assembly GCA_964532105.1 of uncultured Alcanivorax sp. Classification (GTDB taxonomy): domain Bacteria; phylum Pseudomonadota; class Gammaproteobacteria; order Pseudomonadales; family Alcanivoracaceae; genus SLJS01. The sequence continues at coordinate 736 of CAZHGU010000105.1, forward strand.
TCGCCTTGTCCAGGTTGGTGGCTTCACCCACCTGGATCACGCCCACCATGCCCAGCGAGACATGCGGGTCGCATTGATAGACGAAGACGCCTTCCTGGTTCAGCGTGACCGTGACTTCCTCGTCGATGGCGCCCTTCCAGTCCGTGCCGCCTTCCGGCGTCAACACCGCATTGGTGTTGTGGGACGGATTTTCGGGGACAAAGGTGACGGTGTCGCCGGGTTCAACCTGCAGGAAACCGGGTTCGAAGACCATGGTGCCGTCCTCGCCCTGGTTGAGCATCTTGACCGTGTGCTCGGCCGCGCCCGCCTGGGTGGCGATCGTCAGCACGGCGGCGGCCAGACTGGTCTTGAGAATGGATAATTTCATTGCGGGTACTCCTTCTTGCCTCGAAAAAAACATGCCGGGATTCCATCCTTGAGATGGATACCGATTCCGGCAACCGTCCCGGATAGGTTACTTCGCATTAAACATGTATTTGTGATATATGTATAGCGATGATCATGCGAATTGGCTGGAAATTGATCTCGATCATGTCCCTGGCGGCGGCGCTGGTGGGCGTGGTGCTGCCCGGCTGGCCCACGGTGCCTTTTCTGTTGCTGGCCGCCTGGGGCGGCAACCGGGGCTGGCCGGAGCTGGAGCGGCGCTTGCTGGCGCATCCGCGCGCCGGGCCGGCGATCCGGGACTGGCGTGAACGCCGGGCCGTGCCGCGCAGAGGCAAGCGCGCCGCGGCGGGACTCATGGCGTTGAGCGTGCTGGTATTCTGGCTGAGTGTGCGTGATCCGCTTTTTACCGCGCTGCTGGCCGCCTTCCTGACGGCGGTGGCGCTCTGGCTGTGGAGCCGTCCCGATGCGTGAATCCCTGATGGTCCGGGCCCGCCGTCCGCTGGAACAATTGCTGAGCTATCCCTTCCGGATTTTTTTCCTGTCCACCGGACTGATCGGGGTCATCCTGATTCCGGCCTGGCTGGTGGTGCTCTGGCAGGTACATCCCCGGGTGCTGGCGGTGCCGGGCCTGTTCTGGCACCAGCACGAAATGACGGTGGGTTTTCTCAACGCCGCCATTGCCGGCTTCCTGCTCACGGCGGTGTGCAACTGGACCGGCACCCGGCCCGTGGCCGGAAGGCGTTTGCTGGGGCTCTGGCTGGTCTGGCTGGCCGGCCGCGTGGCGCTGGCGATCGGTGCCGATGCGCCCGTGCTCACGGCCGTGGTGGATCTCGCCTTTCTGCCGCTGGTCATGTGGATTGTGGGTGTGCGTGTCTGGCGCGCGCGCCAGCCCCGGCAGTTGTCGGTGCTGGGCGTGCTCGCCGGGCTCTGGCTGCTGGATCTGCTGTTTCATGTGCAGGGGGATCCGCGCTATCTGAATGCCCTGGTGCTGCTGGCGGCCGTGCTGATTCTGGTGATCGGCGGGCGTATCACGCCGGCGTTCTCGCGCAACTGGCTTCACCGCATGGGGATCGGTGCGCAGCATGTGCAGACCTGGCCGCCGCTGGACGGAATCGCGCTGGCGGCATCCGTGGCCCTGGTGCTCGGGGAAGCGCTGGCCTGGTCGGGCACGCCGATCATGGCCCTGGCCTGGCTGGCGGCGCTGGCCACCGGGCTGCGGCTGGTGCTCTGGCGGGGCTGGCTGGTGCGCGAGGAACCCCTGCTGTGGGTGCTGCATCTGGGCCATCTCTGGGTGGTGGCCGGTTTTGCCCTGCGCGCGCTGGCCGAACAGGGGCTGGTGGCGTCCACGGTCTGGATTCATGCCCTCGGGCCCGGGGCCATGGCCACCATGATCCTGGGCGTGATGACGCGTGTGGCGCTGGGCCACACCGGGCGTGAGCTGCGGCTGCCGCCGGGCGTGCTATCCTGTTACGTGCTTATCAGCCTGGCGGCGCTGATCCGGGTGCTGGCGGGCATGGAGTGGATCGGCTGGCATGTCGGACTCTGGGGCGCGGCGCTGTGCTGGACCCTGGCCTTCGCCCGGTTCTGCATCTTTTACTGGCCGATTCTGTCGCAACCCCGCAAGGACGGGAGACCGGGCTGATGCATATCACCCTCTATACCGATTATTCGCTGCGCGTGATGATCTATCTGGCGCTGAACTCGGGCGAGCGCGCCACCATCCGGGCCATGGCGAGCAGCTACAATATCTCGCGCAATCATCTGACCAAGGTGGTGCACCAGCTGCAGCTGGGCGGCTACCTGGAAACCGTGCGCGGACCCGGCGGCGGCGTGGTGCTTGCCCGCAGGCCCGAAGACATCAACATCGGCACCGTGGTGCGCACCATGGAGCCGGATCTGGATCTGGTGAGCTGCTTCAAGGATGAAAAGCAGTGCGTGATTTCACCGCATTGTCGCCTGAGGGGCATGATGGGCGAGGCTCTGCAGGCGTTCATGGCCACCCTGGATCAGTACACCCTGGCGGATATCGCCGAGCACGACACCGACGGCCTGGTCCGGGTGCTGGGGCTGGACGAGACTGCGCCATCGTGACGCGCCGCCGGGCTTCCGCGGGTGGCCGGCCGGTCACGCTGACACCTGTCTTTGCCCGGTCCCCCTGCTAGAATTCCGCTCCCCTGTTCCAAGCGGAGAGAACCAGCATGGCGGTCTACAAGGCACCCCTGCGGGATATGAAGTTCGTCCTGAACGAGGTCTTCCGGGCCGATCAGCTCTGGGCGTCCATGCCCGGCACCGAGGAAGCCACCCCCGATCTCGCCGACGCCATTCTCGAGGAAGCGGCGCGCACCACCGAGGGCCTGCTGTTTCCGCTCAACCGGCAGGGCGACGAGCAGGGTTGTCAGTGGCACGACGGCGAGGTGAGCACGCCGGACGGGTTCAAGGAAGCCTACAAGACCTTTGCCGAGAACGGCTGGACCGCGCTCACCGGCAATCCCGAATACGGCGGTCAGGGCATGCCCAAGAGCCTGTCCGTGCTCTTCGAGGAAATGCTCCACGGCAGCAATACCTCCTTTGCGCTCTATCCCATCCTGACCAACGGCGCCTGTCTCTGCCTGGACGCGCATGCCTCCGAGGAACTCAAGCAGCAGTATCTGCCGCGCCTGTACAGCGGCGAGTGGTGCGGCACCATGTGCCTGACCGAGCCGCACTGCGGCACGGATCTAGGCATCCTGCGCAGCAAAGCGATCCCGAACGACGACGGCAGCTACAACGTCTCCGGCACCAAGATCTTCATTACCGGCGGCGAGCACGACATGGCGGACAATATCGTCCATCTGGTGCTGGCCAAACTGCCGGACGCGCCGGCGGGCACCAAGGGCATCAGCCTGTTCGTCGTGCCCAAGTTTCTGCCGGACGCCGACGGCAACGCCGGCGAACGCAACGGCGTCCAGTGCGGGTCCATCGAACACAAGATGGGCATCCAGGGTTCGAGTACCTGTGTGCTCAATTTCGACGAGGCGAAGGGCTGGCTGGTGGGTGAGCCGCATAACGGCCTGCCGGCCATGTTCACCATGATGAACTACGAGCGGCTGTCCATCGGCCTGCAGGGGCTGGGCCTGGGCGAGGCCAGCTATCAGAGCGCGGTGGACTATGCCTGTGAACGCCTGCAGGGCCGCTCCGCCGATGGCGTACAGAATCCGGACGGCAATGCCGATCCGCTGATCGTGCATGGCGATGTCCGGCGCATGCTGCTGACCATGCGCGCCTGGAACGAAGGCGGCCGGGCCCTGGCGTCCTATGTGGGCATGCAGCTGGATATGGCCAAATTCAGCGACGACCCGGAAACACAACAGAAAGCCGAAGAGCGTGTCGCGCTGCTTACTCCGGTAGCCAAGGCCTTCTTTACCGACCGGGGCCTGGATACCTGCGTGATCGGCCAGCAGGTCTTCGGCGGGCACGGCTATATCCGCGAATGGGGCATGGAACAGTTCGTGCGCGACGCGCGCATTGCCCAGATCTACGAGGGTACCAACGGCATCCAGGCGCTGGATCTGACGGGACGCAAGGTGGTGCGCAACGGCGGCCAGTTTGTGCTGGATTTCATCACCGACATCCGGCTCTGGCTTACCGAGCAGGCGGAGAACGACATTGTGCGCCAGTTCAGCGAGCCGCTGGAGCGTGCCGTGGCCACGCTGGAGGAAGCCACGCAGACCCTGCTGGCGCAGGCGAAGGACAAGCCCAACGCAATCAATGCCTCGGCGGTGGAATACACGGATCTCTTCGGGCTGGTTACCTATGCCTGGCTGTGGGCACGCATGATGGCCGTTGCTGGTGAACAGGCCGGCGACAACGGCTTTTACGACGCCAAGATTGTCACCGGGCGCTTCTTCTTCCAGCGCCTGCAGCCGCGGGCCTGGTCCCTGGAGGAACAGCTCCGGGCGGGCGACGAGTCCATCATGGCCCTGGACGCGGAGGCCTTCTGATCCCGGCCGCCTGTTAACGCCCGAACTGCAGCCGTTTGGGCGCGGCGGGCATGATCTCGTCCGCCCGTCCGGGCGTCTCGATAAAGGGATTGCCCTGACCGGTCATGGCCTTGATGGCCTGGTTGCGTTCGCGTTCCTCGTCGTCCGGCGGGTCCTCCCGGCTCCAGCGCTGATACATCTCCAGGGAGCCGATCAGCGGCAGATCATGGATGACATGCATATAGAGCATGGCCCGGGCCACATTGCCGCGCGCATATTCCGGCGGGTCGAAGGTCTGAAAGGACAGCTGATAGGGGCAATTGTCACCGGCCGTTTCGATGTCATCCGGGAGATCGCCGAACTGGGTGCCCCGGCGGTCGAGATCCACCCGGCGTTGTACCGGATAGATATTGTGGGGATCGGACACCGCGTCCCGGTAGGCTTGCCGGTTCTGACACTGGCTCTGGCTGATGCAGTCGAACTGATCCAGGATCTGCTGCTGGCGATAGATCCGGTTGAACTGGATATC
>CAZHGU010000106.1:0-5606 GCA_964532105.1 uncultured Alcanivorax sp.
TCGGCTTCAGCTTTTTCTGGAATGCCGTGCTGGCGCAGTTCGAGGTGGTCACCCTGCATACCCTGAGCCCGCACACCGACCGCTACAGTCAGGTGCGGCTCTGGGGCTCGGTGGGCTTCATCCTGTCGGTGACACTGGTGGGGCAGGCCCTGGATTACGGACCCGTGACCCTGGTGCCCTGGGTCATGCTGGCGCTGTTGTGGTTGCTGTGTCTGTGCACACTGATGCTGCCACGAGAAGTACCCGGTCCCCGGGAACACGAGTCCGGGGCGGGCCTGCTGGCCATCCTGCGGCGGCCGCCGGTGATGGCCTTTTTCGCGTGCTGCTTTCTCATGCAGCTCTCCCACGGGCCCTATTACACCTTCTACACCATCTATCTGGACGAACTGGGTATTCCCGGTGGCTGGACCGGCGCGCTCTGGGCGCTGGGCGTGACCAGTGAGGTGGGTGTTTTCCTGCTCATGCACCGGCTGATCCGGGGCTTCCGCCTGGAATGGATCCTGCTGGTGAGTCTGGCGTTGACCGCGTTGCGGTGGTGGATGATCGGGACCCTGGCGGACTCGGTCACCGCGCTGGTGCTGGCCCAGACACTGCATGCGGCCAGTTTCGGCAGTTTTCACGCCGCCGCCATTCACTGGGTCCACCAGTGCTTCGGCCGGCGCCACGCGGGTCAGGGACAGGCGCTGTATTCCAGTATCGGCTTCGGCGCAGGCTGGGCCGCCGGTGCCTGGCTGGCTGGCCGGCTCTGGGACACCTGGCAGGGCGACACCTTCGTGCTGGCCGCCGGCGCTGCCGGGATGGGTGTTCTGGTGGCCGGCTGGTTCTGGCGGGATCAGCTAATGGGCCGGAGCTAGCAGGCTGAGTGTGCAAGGGTTTTGCAACAGCCTGCTAGGCATATTCGTCCAGCACCTCCAGAAACCGCCGGGCGGCATTGGACAGACTGCGCGCCGGATGGCGCACCACGCCCAGGTTGCGGCTCAGGTTTACGTCGGGAATGGGAATCTCGCGCACCCGTTCGTCCAGCATGGAGGCGGGTAAGACGCTCCAGCCCAGGCCCACGGAGACCATCATGTGCAGCGTTTCCAGATAATTGGTGGACTGACCGACATGCAGATTGAGCCCGTTTTCCCGGAACAGCCCCTCGACAATGCGCCGGGTAAAGGTGGTCGGGGAGGGCAGCAGGGCTGGATGCCGGGTGAGATCCGCCAGTTCGGGCGCACCCCGGGCCAGCGCATGATCCGGCGCGGCCATGAAAACCAGCGGATCCTGCCAGATCACCCGGGTCTCGGTGCCCGGATCGGCGCGCGGCGGCAGGGTGACCAGCCCCAGCTCCAGTTCGCCGTGCATGACCGCTTCATAGGCTTCCTCGGAATCAATGAAGCGGATATCCAGCTGCACCTCGGGCCATGCGGTAGAGAAACGCCGCAGCACCGGCGGCAGGCGGTGCAGGCCGATATGGTGGCTGGTGCCGATGCGCAGCCGGCCCGTCACTTCGCCGGACAGATTGTCGATGGCCCGGGCCGTGTCCTCGAGTTCCAGCAGAATGCGCCGGGCCCGGGGCAGCAGCGCCTCGCCCGCCTCGGTGAGCGCCACATGCCGGCCCATGCGGTCGAACAGCCGGGTGTGCAGTTCGTCTTCGAGCAGGGCAATGCGCTTGCTCACCGCCGGCTGGGTGAGAAAGAGCACATCCGCGGCGGCGGTAAAACTGCCCTGATCGGCGACGGTCACGAAAGCCTGGAGCGCCTGGGTATCCATGCGGGCAGGATAACCATTCGGATTCCCTTTGAGAATCCTTTGAATAAAAAATATGAATTTGATTTATGGGCGTACAGCCCCTAGATTGGTCCCGTAATCAGGGGCTTGAAGCCCGGAGGAAGACCAATGGCAGGCAAGACACTCTACGACAAGTTGTGGGACGCGCATCTGGTGACCCAGCGCGAGGATGGCTCGGCGCTGTTGTACATCGATCGCCAGATCATCCATGAAGTCACTTCGCCCCAGGCGTTCGAGGGGTTGCGTCTGGCCGGGCGCAAGCCGTGGCACTCGGGGGCCAATGTGGCCACGCTGGACCATAATGTGCCCACCACGCCCTACAACAGTGCCGACGATATCGCGGACGAGACCTCGCGCATCCAGGTGCAAACGCTCCAGGACAATACCCGCGAATTCGACATTCTCGAATTCGGCATCGGCGATGCGCGTCAGGGTATTGTCCACGTCATGGCGCCGGAACAGGGCGCGGTATTGCCCGGCATGACGGTGGTCTGCGGCGATTCGCACACTTCCACCAATGGCGCGCTGGCCTGTCTCGCCCACGGCATCGGCACCAGCGAGGTGGAGCATGTGCTCGCCACCCAGTGCCTGATTACGTCGAAAATGAACAACATGCTCGTGCAGGTGGACGGCGAGCTCGGACCGGGTGTCACGGCCAAGGATATTGTCCTCCATGTCATCGGCCGCATCGGCACCGCCGGCGGCACCGGCCATGCCATCGAGTTCGCCGGCAGCGCCATTCGCGGGCTGTCCATGGAAGGGCGCATGACCATCTGCAACATGTCCATCGAGGCGGGCGCGCGGGCCGGTATGGTCGCCGTGGACGAGACCACCATCGACTATGTGCGCGGCCGGCCCTTCGCCCCGGAAGGCGAAATGTGGGACCGGGCGGTGGAGTACTGGCGCACGCTGCATTCCGACGCGGATGCCGAGTTCGACCGGGTCGTGGAGATCCGGGCCGAGGAGATTCGTCCCCAGGTGTCCTGGGGCACGTCCCCCGAGATGGTGGTGCCGGTGGACGGCACCCTGCCGGATCCGGCGGACGAGCCGGACGAGGTGAAACGCTCGGGCATGGAGCGTGCCTATGAGTACATGGATCTCGAGCCGGGCATGAAAGTGGGTGATATTCCACTGGACCGGGTCTTTATCGGTTCCTGCACCAATGCCCGCATCGAGGATCTGCGCGCGGCGGCTAAGGTGGTGCGCGGCCATCGGGTGGCGGATTCCATCAAGCAGGCCATGGTGGTTCCCGGGTCCGGGCTGGTGAAGCGTCAGGCGGAACAGGAAGGTCTGGATCGCATCTTTACCGAAGCCGGTTTCGAATGGCGCGAGCCGGGTTGCTCCATGTGTCTGGCCATGAATGCCGACCGGCTGGGCCCGGGCGAGCGCTGCGCGTCCACCTCCAACCGCAATTTCGAGGGCCGGCAGGGCGCCGGCGGGCGCACCCATCTGGTGAGCCCGGCCATGGCCGCCGCGGCCGCCGTGGCCGGTCATTTCGTGGATGTGCGCGAACTGGATGAAGCCGTCACCGAGGAGGTGCACTGATGGAAGCCTTTACCACACACACGGGTCTCGTGGCGCCTCTGGACAAGGCCAATGTGGACACGGACCAGATCATTCCCAAGCAGTTTCTCAAGTCCATCCAGCGCACCGGCTTCGGGCCCAATCTGTTCGACCAGTGGCGCTATCTGGATGAAGGAGAGCCCGGCCAGGATCATAGCCGGCGCCCGCTGAATCCGGACTTCGTGCTCAATCAGCCCCGGTATCAGGGCGCGAGCATCCTGCTTGCGCGGCAGAACTTCGGTTGTGGCTCCAGCCGCGAGCACGCGCCCTGGGCGCTGGTGGATTACGGTTTCCGCGCGATTATCGCCCCGAGTTTCGCCGATATATTTTACAATAACTGCTTCAAGAACGGACTCTTGCCCATTGTCCTGGCCGAGGATACCGTGAACGAGCTGTTCCGGGCGGTGGAGGCCAACGAAGGCTACCGGATCACCGTGGATCTGCCGAACCAGACCCTGACGTTGCCGGATGGGACGGCCATCCCCTTCGAGGTGGATGTCTTCCGCAAGTATTGTCTGGAGCACGGACTCGACGATATCGGACTGACCCTGCAGCAGGCGGATGCCATCCGCGCCTATGAGCAGCGGCGCGCCGAACGCGAGCCCTGGGTCTTCGGGGAATTGACCGAACAACAATGATAAATCCGAGAGGAGATTTGACCATGAAACAATTATTGATGCTGCTGGCCATGGTGGCGCTGGTTGCGGGCTGTGCGGGTCGCACGGCCATGTATGACGCACCGGACAAGGATGCGGACGTGGCTGTCGTGGGTGTGGACAATCAGATCACGGAAGAAAGCGGTGGACAAGAAGGTGGCTGGCAGGCGCCGGGCAGTGACCAGGGCACCCGCGCCGGTGTTTTCAAGGTGGACGGCGAGCGCACCAATGAAATGGGCGGCGAGGACAAGGCCCGTCTGCGTCCCGGCAAGCACAGCATCGAGGTGTTCGCCGACTCCGGCGGTTCGCTGCGTTTCGGCGAACTGGAGTACAAATTCGAGGCGGGCAAGACCTACTCGGTGCGTCTGTACCGTAACAAGACCGAAGACACCGATTACCGCGCGGAGCTGGTGAACACGGCCAGCCCGGACAAGGTGCTGGAGGAAGTGAACTTTTGAGTGCCCGGCGCATACTGATTCTCCCGGGCGATGGCATCGGGCCGGAAATCGTGGACGAGGCGGTCAAGGTGCTGGACGCCGCCGGGACCGCCTTCGATCTGGACTTCGAGCTGGATCGGGGACTGGTCGGTGGCGCGGCCTATGAGGCCACCGGCGAGCCCTTGCCCGATGAGACCCTGGAAGCCGCCCGCTCGGCGGACGCCATTATCTTCGGTTCCATTGGCGGGCCACGCTGGGACGAAGTGGAACGGGACAAGCGGCCCGAGCGGGGCCTGCTGCGTTTGCGCTCGGAGCTGGGGCTTTTTGCCAATCTCCGGCCCGCCATGCTGTTTCCGCAACTGGCGGGCGCATCCAGTCTCAAGCCCGAGGTGGTGTCCGGGCTGGATATTCTGATCGTGCGCGAACTTACCGGCGGCATCTATTTCGGTCAGCCCCGCGGTATCCGCGAGGACAACGGCGAGCGCGTGGGCTATAACACCTATGTCTATTCGGAATCGGAGATGCGGCGTATCGGCCGGGTCGCCTTTGATCTGGCCATGAAACGTGACAAGCGGCTGTGTTCCGTGGACAAGGCCAATGTGCTGGAGGTAACCGAACTCTGGCGCGAGGTCATGAACGAGCTGTCGGCGGACTACCCCGAGGTGGAGCTGACGCACATGTACGTGGACAACGCGGCCATGCAGCTGGTGCGCGACCCGCGCCAGTTCGATGTGCTGGTGACCGGCAATCTCTTCGGCGATATCCTCTCCGATGAAGCCGCCATGCTGACCGGTTCCATCGGCATGCTCCCGTCGGCCTCGCTGGATCAGTCGGGCCGGGGACTGTACGAGCCCTGTCACGGCTCGGCACCGGACATTGCCGGCCAGGGGGTGGCCAATCCGCTGGCGACGATTCTTTCGCTGGCCATGGCCATGCGCTATTCCCTGGACCAGCCCGACGTGGCGCAAGCCATCGAATCGGCGGTGGAGGCGGCGCTGGATTCGGGCGCGCGCACGGCGGATATCGCCGGTGCCGATGAAACGCCGCTGGCCACGTCGGAAATGGGCGACCGGGTGGTGTCCTTTTTGCAAGGGGAGTGAAAGCTCCCTTTTTCGCGACTGCAGGAGAAGCGAATCATGAAACGAGTCGGTTTTGTCGGCTGGCGCGGCATGGTGGG
>CAZHGU010000107.1:0-5601 GCA_964532105.1 uncultured Alcanivorax sp.
TGCCAGCACCCGCTTTACCGCTTCATCCGTGGGCACCTCGCCTTCCCGGACCATCATGATCAGCGCCTGCGCATGGAACCGGTGATCGGCGGGTGGGTGGCTCACCACCTGATTGTCCGGTGTCACATAGGCCAGGGCCGTGCCGAGATTGGCATTCATCACGGCGTTGGCGATATCCGACCAGCTTCGGTCCCGGATATCGACCGCTACGCGCGTGGTGTGATCATTGTGATGGGTAAAAAGGTTCTCCATGACCTGTTCCGCACCCGGCGCCACCAGAGCCTGGACGAGCATTTCGGGATAGGAACGGACCGGGCGCAGTGTGGTGTCGGCGCCCATGGCAAGCAGCCGCGCACGGTTGTTGTCCAGCACGCTTTCGGCAATGACCCGCGGGCCCGGGTCGGGGCTGAGCTCCCGGACGCGGTGAAGCGCATCCAGCGTCAGGCTGTCCGACGAGCGCCGGTATTCGTCCCGGGCGAGAATCAGCACGGCCCGGGCCTGGTCCACCTGTACCGCCCGGAGATGATCGTCGTCATCCGGGTAACCGTGGTAATGGACTACACCCATCTGCTGCAGTGACTCGGGCAGGCCGTCGGGAAAGTCACGTGTGAGGATCTGTACCGAACATTCATGGTATTCCCGGCTCTTGCGGATCTGGCCCACCAGACGCAGAAAGTAGGTTTCGGCGTTGGCCCTGGGTGCGTTCACGATCAGGATATGATCCTGCATTTTCCATCTCCATTGGCCCCGGATCATCTTGCTTTTTCGCTGGAGGCGGTAATCAATGTAGTCGCTGGCCAGCTGTGCCAGCAGGGTGATGCCCACGATATATAGCAGCGCCACCGTCGCAGCCTGGCCCAGGGGTGTGGTGGCCGAGAGATCGCCGTAGCCCACGGTGGTGAGCGTGGTCATGGTCAGCCAGACCGCATCCGCCAGGCCCAGGGATTCGAAGCTCATCATGGCCAGGGTGTGCAGCACGATGAGCGCGAGCAGGAACAAAAGCGTGCGTTCCACCCGGGATCTCAGGTCGATATCCAGGTGTTTTGCGAACCGGCGGTAGGGGCTGGAGCGCAGCAGACGGCGCAGTATGAACATGAATCCCGGACTTTCCCCCGAAGCGCGGCCCGAAGCAGAGCTCCGGGCCGACATGCTGGTAGAGCTTATCCTAACGCGGGCACCGGCAAGCGGTCATGGCGATCTTGCTCGCTACCACATTCCGATTCATGTGGCACGGTCCCGCGCCGGCGGAGCCATGAATTCCGGACCCACGGGATCGGTGATTTCGCGTTCGAGAATCCGATCAATTTCCGTAAAGGCCTCGTTGTCCAGGTGCCAGCCCTGGACATTGCTCACTGGATCCAGCTGCTCCGGCCGGCGCGCGCCCCACAGCGCCGTGGTCACCCCGTCCTGATCGATCAGCCAGCGCAGGGCCAGCTCCAGCACCGTATGGCCGAAGCGGTCCCGGGCCAGTTGATCCAGCTTGTCCACGGCATTGAGATACTGCCGGAAGCGTTCGCCCCGGAACTTGGGATCATTGTTGCGCAGATCATCGCCCTGGAAGTCCCGGTCCGGGGACATTTTACCGCTCAACAAGCCCCGGCAGAGCGCGCCATAGGTGATGGTGGCAATGCCGTTGTTGTGGCAGTACGGCAGTACATCCTTTTCGATATCCCGTTCAAAAAGATTGTAGGGCGGCTGGACGCTGTGCAGTGGCGCCACCTCCCGGAAGGCATCCATCTGCTCCGGACTGAAGTTGGATACGCCGATGGCGCGGATTTTGCCTTCGCGATAGAGCTCTTCCAGGGCTCGCGCCGTTTCCTCCATGGGCGCGACCGGGTCCGGCCAGTGGATCTGGTAGATATCGATGTAGTCCGTCTGCAGCCGGCGCAGCGAATCCTCCACCTCCTTGCGGATGCGTTCGGCGGTCGCATCGCGCCAGACCTTGCTGTGTTCGTCGTTCCAGTTCAGTGCCGCCTTGGTGGCCAGCGCGACTTTCTCCCGACGGCCGCCGTCGGCGAGCGCCTTGCCCACGATTTCCTCGGAACGCCCGAAGCCGTAGACCGGGGCGGTGTCGACCAGGCCGATGCCCTGGTCGATGGCGGCGTGGATGGTGTCGATGGATTGCTTTTCATCGGTGCCGCCCCACATCCAGCCGCCGATGGCCCAGGTGCCCAGGCCGACCGGGGTGACTTGAATATCGGTATCGGCGAAGCGAACGGTATCCATAACGCTTTTCCTCTGCTGATTCGGCTATAACAGGGTACTACCCCCGGACATCGGGATGATCGCGCCGGATCACAATGGTGTCGCGTGAGCCGATTACCCCTTGAAGGTCTTCATGCCGTAATCCCCGAAGGGCTCGTCGCGCCGGCGCACGGCTTCCTTGAATCCCTCTTCACTGGCGAGTTGCTGGAAGGCGTAGCCTTCCGGGGTGTGGCGAGTCATGCCATCGAACAGCGTGCCCAGCATCTGGGTGGTTTCCAGGCCCTGGTTGTGCAGGGTCTGGTTGGTGAGCATTTTCATCATGATCAACTGGTTCTTCGGCATTTGCGCGATGCGCGCCAGCAGATTCTCGAAACGCTCGTCCAGTTCCTCCGGCGGTGCCGATTCCAGCGCCAGGCCCCAGTCCACCGCTTCGCGGCCGTTGAGGCAGTCGCCGGTGAACAGCAGGCGCTTGGCCTTTTGCAGGCCCAGCCGGTAGACCCACAGCGAGGTGGTGGGCGAGCCCCAGACCCGGGCCGGTGGATAACCGATCTTGGCGTCGTCGGCGATCAGCAGCAGATCGGAGCACAGGGCCAGGTCCGTGCCGCCGGCCACGCAGAAACCATGCACCTTGCACACCACGGGTTTCTCGCCATGGAAGAGGCTCATGAAGCGCTTCACGTTCCGGCTCATCAGGGCGTAGTCCAGGGTGGGATCCCAGGTCTGCTCCGGATCATGGTTGTTCGCCTGGACGGCCGGATCCAGCGGCGAACCGGCCGGACGGTCAGGGTTCGCTTCACCATCCATGCGCTCCTCGGCGGTTTCCACCAGATCATAGCCGCCGCAGAAGCCGGAACCGTTGCCGGCCAGCGCGATCACATGGACATCCGGATCCAGATTGGCCCTTTCCACGCATTCGGCGAGTTCCCGGGGCATGTCCATGGTAATGCCGTTCCCCCGTACCGGGCGGTTCAGCGTGATCCGGGCGATACGGTCGGTGACTTCATAGGTGAGCGTATTGAAGGTGTCCACGGCCTGCCTCCTTGAATCCTGGTTCGGGGCAATATAACAGGCCCGGTACCAATGGATGCCGACCGGGACGCCTCTCGGTGTGGAGCGGCTGGACTATGGGGCCGGAGCGGTTCGGCGGGTGGGTGTTCCCCGGCGCCTGTTGCCCGATCGGAAGATACCCTGCACCTGACCCATCGTGACCATCAACAGGGAATATGGCGGGCACTCATCAGTAATGCAAATCGTTCTTGTTTGATTTATCATGCGTTGCTCGGCCCGGCGTGCGGTGCCGAGGACTGCGTGAAGGGGAGTTCCGAATGCGTCGGTTACACCGCTGGCTGGGTCTGGTGCTCATGGCACCCTTTGTGGTGCTGGCGATCACCGGAACCATTCTGGTGTTCGAGGATGAGCTGGATCCGCTGTTGAATCCGGAACTGGCCGTGGGCGAGATCCCGTCCTCGGAGTGGGTGTCCGAGCACCGGGTGCGTCGCAACGCGGAAGAGGCCCTGGGCGAGGGCGTGGCGCCGCTGCGACTGCTGGCGCCGGGGGTGCAGGCCGAAACCTTTGTGGTGGATTTCTATTACCCGGATGACGAGGGTGAAATGCAGTTCGCCCGGGCCTCGGTGCATCCGGCCACCGGCGAGGTGCTGGCGGTGCGCGACTGGGGCTCCTATTTCACCTCCTTCATCTACCGGATTCATCTGTCCTTTTTCGCCGGCGCGCCGGGCGAGGACGTGGTGGGCTATGTGGGTCTGGGCGTGACGCTGATGCTCATTGCCGGGCTCTGGCTGTGGTGGCCGCGCAAGCGCTGGGCGCCGGCCTTTATTCCCGGGCGGCCGAAGAACGCGGCGGCGCTGAGTTTTCGCTGGCACCGGGTGCTGGGCTTTTATGCCTTTCTGGTGCTGCTGCCGATCACGCTCACCGGAGTGGGGTTGAGTTTTCACACGCCCGTGGAAAAGGCCATTCAGGCCACCATGCCCACCGCTCAAAAGAGCGACCCGGAGCCCGACGGTGAACTGGAGACACCACTGACCATGGAGGAGATACATGCCCGGGCCCGGGAGGCCTACCCCGAGGCGCATACCCAGTACAGCTATTTTGCCGACAAGGAGCAGCCGTACTGGCAGATCCTGATGCGCACGTCCGAGCGGGTACATACCACCATGCCGGATCTCGAGCTCTGGCTGCATCCGGAGACCGGCGAGATCATCCAGACCTATGACGCCCGCGAAGACGCCCGTGCCGGCGACCATGTCCAGCATCTCATCTTTCCCATCCACAACGGCCAGGCGCTGGGGCTGACGGGGCGTTTGATTGTGTTCGTGTCGGGTCTGTTGCCGCTGTTCTTCGCGATTACCGGCTTTGTGATCTGGCGGCACCGGCGGGCCCTGGCGGCGCGCAAGGGTGGTCGCCCGGCCGATGTGGACATTGCCGACCCCCGGAGCGCGACTGTAACCACTTGAAGGACGCTCTTCCTCCCCTCTCTCTCTTGTTGTAAACGCAAATCGTTTGCAATATCATTCCTGTCGATTCGGGTTCCGGGGCAGCTGAAGCCGGACCCCGGCGATTGCAGCCATTCAGGGGGTACATCATGCAAAGCAAATTCCCGCGCGGGGCGAACAGCGTGCCCGCGCTCAAGCGAGTTCTGGCACTGGCCGCGTTGTCGGCTGTGCTGACAACACCGGCCCAGGCCCAGGAGGATGGTGAGACCGAGGAGTCTTCGTCGGAGACGGATCTGGATCCGGTCATGGTGTCGGCCACGCGCACCGACACACCGGTGTCGAAACTCACGCGCTCGGTCAGTGTGGTCTCGCGCGACGAGATCGAGCAGCAGGCGCAGCTCGACAGCAGCATCAACGATATTATTTCCAAGACCGTGCCCGGCATCAGCCCGTCTACCGAGGCCATGAGCAACTTCGGTCAGACCATGCGTGGGCGCAAGTTCCTGAGCCTGATTGACGGCGTGCCGCAGACCATGACGTTGCGAGACGGCCGGCGCGCGGTGAATGCCATTGATTCCGGTGCCATTGAGCGCATCGAAGTGGTCCGCGGTGGCACCGCCGCCTATGGCTTCGGCGCCACCGGCGGTTTGCTGAACCTCATCACGCGTCGGCCCGAGGACGGCAAGGTGAACGCCCATTCCGAAGTGGGACTGAAAGGCTCCGCCACCCACCCGGACGATTCGCTCGGCTGGCAGACCCGGCACCGTGTTTCGGGCCATGAAGGCAATGTGGATTATCTGGTCGGTGGCACCGCGCGCCAGCGCGGCAGCTATTTCGATGCCGAAGGTGACCGCATTCCGCCGGACCCGCTGGGCTCGCAGGGCGGTCTGCCGCAGAGCGATCAGTACAATGTGCTGGGCAAGACGGGCGTGGAATCCGACGACGG
>CAZHGU010000108.1:0-5570 GCA_964532105.1 uncultured Alcanivorax sp.
ATGCAATTCGAACTGCTGGCCAACGACGGCGCCGCGCGGCGCGGGCGCATGAGCTTTCCGCGGGGGACGGTGGAAACGCCCGCCTTTATGCCCGTGGGCACCTACGGCACGGTCAAGGGCATGCTGCCGGACCGGCTGGCGGCCACCGGCGCCGAGATCTGTCTGGGCAACACCTTTCACCTCATGCTGCGCCCGGGCACGGAAATCATCGAGGCCCACGGCGGGCTGCACGGCTTCATGCAGTGGGACAGACCCATCCTTACCGACTCCGGCGGCTTTCAGGTATTCAGCCTGGGCGATATCCGCAAGGTCTCGGAGCAGGGCGTACAGTTTCGCTCGCCCATCAACGGCGATCTGGTGGAACTCACGCCGGAGAAAGCCATGCAGGTGCAACGCTCGCTGGGCGCGGATATCTGCATGATCTTCGACGAATGCACCCCGTACCCGGCCACCGAGGACGCCGCGCGCGCGTCCATGGAGCTGTCCCTGCGCTGGGCGGAACGCAGCAAGACGGCTCACGAAGGCAACGACGCCGCCTGCTTCGGCATTGTCCAGGGCGGCATGTTTCACAACCTGCGCCGCGAGTCGCTGGACGGACTCACGCGGATCGGCTTTGACGGCTATGCCGTGGGCGGGCTGTCCGTGGGCGAGCCCCGGGAAGACATGATGGCGGTGCTGGAAGAGCTGGAACCGGTGCTGCCCGCCGATCATCCGCGCTATCTCATGGGCGTGGGCCGGCCCGAGGATCTGGTCGAATCCGTGCGCCGGGGCCAGGACATGTTCGACTGTGTGCTGCCCACGCGCAACGGGCGCAACGGCCATCTGTTTACCGCCGCCGGGGTGGTGAAAATCCGCAATGCGGCGCACAAGGCGGACACCGGGCCCCTGGATCCCGCCTGTGACTGCTACACCTGCCGGCACTTTTCCCGGGCCTATCTGCATCATCTGCACCGCTGCGGCGAGATGCTGGCGGCGCAGCTGGGTACGCTGCATAACCTGCATTATTACCAGCAGCTGATGGCCGGATTGCGGGACGCCATTCAAGCCGGTACATTGTCCGCCTTTATAGACGGCTTCTATCGGGCGCGGGGCGAGCCGGTGCCCGCGCTCGGGGCCTGAATTTCACATTCGGAGAGGTAACCATGAGTCTGATTTCCCCGGCCTATGCCCAGCAGGGCGCGCCCCAGGGCAGCGGGATTTTCGAGCTGGTCATGATTGTGGTCATGGTCGCGGTGTTCTATTTCCTGCTCATCCGCCCCCAGCAGAAGCGCGCCAAGGAGCATCAGAAGCTGGTCAGCGAACTGGCCAAGGGTGACGAAGTCATCACCGCCGGCGGCATTCTGGGCAAGGTCACCAAGGTGGACGAAAACTATGCCGTGGTGGAAATCGCGGACAACATGGAGATCAAGCTGCAGAAGCACTCCATTCAGTCCACCCTGCCGAAGGGCACCCTGAAGTCCATCTGATCGGGAGCACGTCATGACCCGCTACCCGCGCTGGAAGTTCGCGCTCTTCATCGCCGTGCTGGCGGTGGCCGGGCTCTATGCGCTGCCCAACCTCTTTCCCGACGCACCGGCCGTGCAGATCAGCCGGGCCGAGGCCGGTGATACCGTGTCGGAGTCGGCGGTGAAGGAACTGCGCTCGGCGCTGAAAGAAGAAGGCCTCGAGCCCGGCCCGGGCCAGCGGGTGGACAACTCCTGGCTGGTGCGTTTCGACAGCACCCGGGATCAGCTGCGCGCGCGGGCGCTGGCTCAGGACGTGCTGGGCGAGGAATATGTGGTGGCGCCCAACCTGGTGCCCACCACGCCCGAATGGCTGCGCGCCATTGGTGCCCGGCCGGTGAATCTGGGCCTGGACCTGCGCGGCGGCGTGCATTTCCTGCTGCAGGTGGATATGGACACCGCCATCGAGCAGCGTCTGGATGCCTGGAGCGAGGAGATCAAGCGCCTGTTCAAGGAAGAAGGCCTGCGCTATCGCGATGTCACCGTGCGCGAGCGGGGCCTGAGTGTGGTTTTCGGTGACAGCGGCACGATCAGCGAGGCCCGGACCCTGCTCCGGGATCGTTTTGACGAATTCGCCATTGAACCGCTGGAGGACGAGGCCGGGCTGAGCCTGGATCTGCGCGATTCGGCCATCCAGGAAATCCAGGACTATGCGGTGGATCAGAACCGCACCTCGCTGAACAACCGGGTGAACGAACTGGGCGTGGCCCAGCCGGTGGTCCAGCGCCAGGGCGCGGACCGGATCGTGGTGGAGCTGCCCGGTGTACAGGATGCCGCCCGTGCCCGGCGGATTCTCGGGCGCACGGCCACGCTGGAGTTCCGCCTGGTGGCGGACGAGAACGACCCGCGCCGGGCCCGCACGGGCGTGGCGCCGCCGGGCACCCAGATTTTCCCCTACAAGGAAGAACAGCGCCCGCCGGTGATTCTGGAGCGCTCCAAGATCGTTGCCGGCGACCGGGTGGTGGATGCCCAGATGGGCTTTGACCAGAACGGCCGGCCCCAGGTGAACATCAACCTGGACGGCACGGGCGCGCGCTCCATGCGGCGGGTGACCAGCGAGAATGTGGGCGAGCCCATGGCCGTGCTCTTCATCGAGACCAAGACCGACATGAAGGTGGTCGAGGGTGAAGACGGCGAACCCGAACAGGAAATGGTGACCCGGCAGAACAAGTACGTCATCAATGTGGCCACCATTCAGGACACGCTCAGCAGCCGTTTCCGCATTACGGGGCTGGACAACGCCGCCGAGGCTTCGGAACTGGCACTGTTGCTGCGCGCCGGCGGTCTGGCCGCGCCCGTGTCCATTATCGAGGAACGCACCGTCGGGCCCAGCCTGGGCGCGGACAACATCGAGGCGGGCCTGAATTCCATCGTTCTGGGCCTGGTGCTGGTACTGGTATTCATGGCTTTCTGGTACAGAACCTTCGGTGTGGTGGCGGATATAGCTGTACTGGGCAACCTGGTGATCGTGCTGGGCGTGATGTCGGTGATTCCGGGCGCGACGCTCACCCTGCCCGGTATCGCGGGCATGGTGCTGACCGTGGGCATGGCCGTGGATGCGAACGTGCTGATCTTCGAGCGCATCCGCGAGGAACTCAAGGCGGGCGAGAAGCCGTTGCAGGCCATCGACGCCGGTTACGGCCGTGCCTTTGTCACCATTCTCGACGCCAATGTCACCACCCTGATCGTGGCCGTGATTCTCTTTGCCGCCGGCACGGGTTCGGTGCAGGGCTTCGCCGTGACGCTGTTCATCGGCATTCTCACGTCCATGTTTACCGCGATTCTGGGCACGCGGGCCGTGGTGGAACTCATCTACGGGCGCGCCGGCCGGGCGCCGGAAAAACTGAGCATCTGAGGGCCTTATGCGCAACGCGGATTTCAATTTCAATTTCATGGCCGCGCGCAAACCGCTGGGCGCGGCCTCGCTGATCATGGTCATTGCCGCGGTCTTGTTGCTGCTCACCCGCGGATTGAACCTGGGTCTGGATTTCACCGGCGGCACCCTGGTGGAAGTGGGTGCGTCCGAACCCATTGAGCTGGCGGAAGTGCGCGGGATCCTGGGTGAAAACGGTTTCGGCGATGCCCAGGTGCAGAATTTCGGCTCGCCCAGTGATGTGCTGGTGCGCGTGGCGCCACGCGAAGGCCAGGAAGCCTCCGAAGTGGGCCAGCAGGTTTTCGATACGCTGTCCGCCGAGATGCCGGATCTGAACCTGCGCCGGATCGAATTCGTCGGTCCCCAGGTGGGGGACGAACTGCGCGACGAGTCCGGACTGGCCATGCTCATGGCACTGGGCGCCATGCTGATTTATGTCTGGTTCCGCTTCACCAACAAGTTCGGCATTTCCACCGTGCTGGCGCTGTTCCATGACGTGTTCTTCGTACTGGGCGCGTTTTCGCTGCTGCAGCTGCAGGTGGATCTGACGGTACTGGCGGCGGTGCTGGCGCTGATCGGCTATTCACTCAACGACTCCATTGTGGTGGCCGACCGCATACGCGAGAACTTCCGGAACACGCGCATGGATGATCCGGTGGCGATCATCAATGACGCGCTCAACCGCACCTTCAGCCGCACCCTCGTGACCTCCATTACCACCCTGCTGGTACTGATCGCGCTCTTCATCTTCGGCGGCGAGGTCATGCGCGCCTTCTCCGAGGCACTGATTCTGGGCGTGGTGATTGGTACCTACTCGTCCATCTATGTGGCGAGCAATGTGCTCATGCTCATGAAGGTGAACAAGGAAGATTTCATCCTGCCCGAGAAGGCGCAGGAAGAAATTGATGAGATGCCTTAAAAAAAGTCGAAAGTGGCAAGTCGAAAGTAGCAAGAAATAAAGCGGGGCGCCTTCGGCGCCCTTTTCTTTATTCCTCTTTTGTCTTTCTTCTTTCCTCTTTAAGCTTTGTATCCGTTCAGTTCCGTCATGGCGCGCTGCAGGTCGCCGTCGAAGAGATAGTCGCGCTGGCGCACGGCTTCGTCGATGGCGTCGTCCATGGCGCGGCGGTCGTCCGGGGAGGGCTTGTTCAGCACCCAGGGGGTGACCTGATCGCTGTTGCCGGGATGGCCGATGCCCAGGCGCAGGCGCAGGAAATTTTTGTTGTTGCCGTGCCGGCTGATGATATCGCGCAGGCCGTTGTGGCCGCCGTGGCCGCCGCCCTGTTTCAACCGCACCGCGCCCGGGGGCAGGTCCAGATCGTCATGGGCGACCAGCATGGCTTCCGGGGGAATCTTGAAGAAGCCGGCCACGGCCGAGGTGGCCTGGCCACTGCGGTTCATGTAGGTGGTGGGCACCAGCAGGCGGACGGTGCGTCCGCCGTGGGTGGTCTGGCCGGTCAGCCCGTACGCCTTCCGGTCTTCCGTCAGGGTAATGCCCAGGGCCCGGGCCAGGGCTTCGGCATACCATACGCCCACGTTATGCCGGGTATCGGCATACTGACGGCCCGGGTTGCCCAGGCCGACAATCAACTGAACGGGCGGTGCCTCGGGCTTGGTCATGGCGAATGAGGGGGACCGGGCGGTCCCCCGGGCTCAACCCTGGCCTTCTTCGTCCGAGCCGGCTTCCTCGCCTTCTTCGCCCTCTTCGCCTTCCTCGCCCGCGGCGGCGGCCTGACGCTTGGGCACATGGAGGGCCACTACGGGCTGGTCGTGTTCCTCGCCCTGTTGCAGCTCCACGATCTCGACACCTTTCGGCAGCTTGAGATCGGACATGTGCAGGATCTCGTCCAGTTCCATCTCGCCCACGTCCACTTCAATGTGTTCGGGAAGATCGTGCGGCAGGCAGGCGACGTTCACTTCGGTCATGTTGTGCTGGAACTTGCCGCTGTACTTCTTCGCGCCCGGCGCCGTTTCCTCGTTGATGAAGTGCAGGGGCACGGTCTGGGTAATGGTTTCGCCCTTGACCACGCGCATGAAATCGGCATGGATGGGGAAGCCGTTGCGCGGATTGCGCTGCAGATCCCGGATCAGCACCTCTTCCGTATCCTTGCCGTCCACCTTGATGGTCAGGATGTGCGAGAAGAAGGCTTCGTTGTTCAGCGCATGCTTGAGCTCGTTGAGCGGCAACGAGATGTTGC
>CAZHGU010000109.1:0-5519 GCA_964532105.1 uncultured Alcanivorax sp.
CGCCTGCTTCCCGGAGCCCGGATCCACGAGGAAACGTGTCATGAGAAAGTCCGCTGTACTAGTGTCTATCCTGCCCCTGCTTCTGCTGGGCGGCTGCGATTATTCCGACGGGGTCAAACCCGGTCAATCGCACCAGCCCGTGGCCGAGGTGCAGCAGAACAACGAGGCCAAGGGCGGCGGCGCGGATACGGGCATTTCCCTGCGCGACCGGGTGAACTCCTTTGAGCGTTCGGTAGGCGAGCTGCAGGAACGCATCGAGGACGGCGCCAATGCACCGGAGCTGGAGCAGAAAGCCCGGCGCCTGGCGGACAAGTCCGCGCCCATTCTGGATGGTTTCTCGGAAGAGAACCCGGATTGCACGGACTATCTGAGTGAGGCCAAGGGCTTGGTGGGCATGTTGGGCAATATCTCCGAGGGGGAAATCCGCCGACACTACCTCAACGGCGAAAGCCTGCCGTCGGCGCCGTCGAAATGCAGTGAGCCCAAGAACCTGCTCGTGCGCCCGGCCACCATGGTAGTCATGCTGAAGAATGAGACCAGCCGCGAGGCGCTAACCGGGGAAATCGAGAAACTGGCCACCGACGTGCGGCGTTTCAAGAACAACCTCTGAATACCCTGCCCGGTTCTTGCCTGACCCGGGCAAGCTGCTAGAATTGCGCCCGCAGTGATCATGCCGGAATAGCTCAGTCGGTAGAGCAACGCATTCGTAATGCGTAGGTCTGGAGTTCGAGTCTCCATTCCGGCACCAATTATTCCCCTTGCCCGTTTTCCGGCGTCAGAGTGGCAGCAATCATCTCTACCAGCGCGTCGATGACCGCTTCCTCCTTGAGTGCCGGGCTTTCCTGACTTAGATAACGCGCCAGGGTGAACAGCGTACTGTTGATCAACACATAGAGTTTGGCCTGGAGGTTGCGTACCGGATAGGTCTGCACATGCTCGACGAAGTAGAGCCGCATCACCGTCATGAAATACTGCTCCAACTGATCCAGCGGGCCCATGACCGGCAGCCGGTGCCAGTTGCGCAACAGCTCCACATAGAGCGGGTTGGAACGCAGCGCCGCCAGCCCCACGCCGATGACCAGCCGCGCCAGTTCGCCGATCTCCATCCGGCCCAGTTCCTGACCGCCCAGCCGGCGGTTAAAGGTGCGCGTGATTTCGTGGATCATGCGCTCCAGCAGGGCCTCGATGAGCGCGTCCTTGTCCGGAAAGTACTGATAGAGCGAGCCCACGCTCACCCCGGCGCGCTCGGCGATATGGTTGGTGGTGGTGGTATCCAGCCCGCGCTCGCTCAATTCCTCCGCGGTGGCGGTAATCAGCCGCTCCACCATCTCCTTCGAGCGTTGTTGCTGTGGTTTCTTTCTCAACGAAATCTCCTCCACTACAGGAGGTGCGCGTGGGCGCACCCTACGGGGGGCACGCTGTTGCTAAAACGTGACCTGACGCCCCACCCCGGGCAGATTATTCCAGCCATCGGGAGTCCAGGGCGGGACCATGCGGGATCCTGCCGCGTCATTGCGGCTGCGGATCAAGGCGTGCCGACGCAGGCGTACTACCTGTACGTCAAGGAGGCACAACGCAGAGCCGCAGTCGCAAGGGCGCGGCCCGAAGGGTTTTACCCGCTACGCGGGTAAAACAGGCATCCCGCATGGTCCCGTCCTGGACTCCCCCATAAAAGCGAGTTGAAAACGAATATATATTCGCATTATGGTTCACCCCTGACAATGCAGTTATTTGCAGGAGCAGTTGATGAACGCAGCAGCCACCCCGCAAGCCCGGCCGGCGCCCACCCGGGTGCGTCCCTTCGAGGGCACCCAGATCAAGCCCAGCCCCTTTCTGCGGGTCATGATGGGCCGGGATCCCTCGCCTTCCCGGGCCGAATACGACGAACTGGTGGACGCGCTCTGGGACGGGGATGCGGCCATGGATCGCCTGCTGGACTGGTTCGATGAATACGGCGCGCGGGAAGCCCGGGCGCTGTACAAGCAGGCCGTGGAGCACGGCATCGAGTCCATTGAGAATCCGCCGCAGCCCCTGGTGGATTTCTTTGCCCAGGTGGACCAGGAGCCGGAATGGCTGGACCGGGAGCTGATCGAGGATGGCGTGCGCTTTATCCACCGCACCGGCCTGGCCGGGCCCTATGTACTACGGGATTTCGCCCTGATGGGCGGTTACCTGCTGTCCGGCTTCAACCATGCCCTGGTGCTTACGGGCGCGCTCAACAAGGGCGCGCGTCAGCGCATCGCCGAAACCGGCAAGTGGTGGATCGATTGCACCGAGCCGGGCGGGCTGGAGCGCTTCGGCGAAGGTTTCAAGACCACGCTCACGGTACGCATGGTTCATGCCATGGTCCGGCGCAACCTGCCCAACCGCGAGGAATGGAGCAACGAGGAATGGGGCCTGCCGGTCAACCAGACCGACATGCTCGCCACCTATCTCGCCTTCGGTCCCATCATGATGACGGGCATGCGCGCCATGGGCATTCCCGTCACCCGGCATGAATCCCGGGCGGTCATGCATCTGTGGAAATACGCGGGCTGGCTTATGGGCGTGGATGAAAAGTGGCTGGTCGACGATGAGCAAACGGGGCTGGTACGGCTCTATCACACCTTCCTGACCCAGTCCCGGGCGGACTGGACCAGCCGCGAGCTGGGCGCCGCCCTGGCGCGCGAGCCGCTGGAACGCGAATATCCCTGGGCGGATTCCTTCCCGCGCCTGCACAAGGCGCGCGTGCAGCTGCAGCACCAGCTGCATCTGAGCAATTCCAGCCTTTTCCTGAACCGCAAGCAGATGAAAAAGCTGGGCCTGCCCGAGGATGTGCGGCCCTGGTTCCCCCTGCTCACCGCCGGACCGCGCTTTGCCGGCTATGTCGCCCAGCGCGCCAACCCACTATTGCGCAAGCGTCAGGAAAAACAGGGCCGACGCGCGCAGCTCAGGGCGCTGGCGTCCATGTTCGGGCAATCAGAGAAGGACATCATCCAGCCGGAGTCCGGCCATCCGGCCCATGGCTAAGATGAACCTCAGAGGACACAGAGAGCACAGCGGCAGAAGGACCTGCATCCCACGGGCAAAACCCTCTTCAAGGTTCAACAACCAACAGAGGGAATGAGCGATGAAAGCCCGGGTTTACATCTTTCTCTGTGTACTCTGCGCTCTCTGTGGTGAATTCAACCAAAAAATACTTCTCGTGCCGGTGCCCCTTGTTAAGCCTCAGAGGCCGGCGGAGCGGCCGGGGTCTTCACCCGATTGCTCCGCGCGTTCCACGCGCTCTACTGCGCGCACCAGGTTCTGGTGGGCCCGGGACGCTTCCCCGGAGTGCAGATAACGTCGAGCGGCCACCAGCAGATCCTGATAGAGTTCCAGTCGATAATTGTGGTTCAGCAGTGCCTTGCCGACGTACTGCTCATCCTCACCCTGTTCCCGCAACCGGGCGGCTTCCTCCAGGGCGGTTTCCAGTTCTTCCCGTGTAGGCTTGCCCATGGCTAATGGCCTTGCGTTGAGCGATTCGTTCCCGTTGATCCCAGGTCATTGTGCTCTCTCCCGCGCAGCGGGAAAACGCCCTGTATGGGGATCAATGCTGTAAAATAATACAAAAGTGCTACACAGCGATGTCTTTCCATGAACACGGCCATTTCCCGCATTCACAACAATGATTTCCAGACCGGGGATCTGACGCCGCCCGGCCAGCCCTGGTGGAACAATCTGCCGGCGGATTTTTCCCGGCACCCGGACAACTTTGAGCTGGATCGCTGGGACCGGCTCCGCGTCCGCGGTACGGCGGCGGTGGACTCACTCGTGCGCACCGGTCTCGCGGGCGCCGTGGGCACCGTGGCTCTGCCGTCGCTGCTCAACCGGAAACAGCTGGAGCAGGAACGCCGGGATATGGATTTCTATACCGGTTTCGTGGACCGGGGCGACCCCCACGCCTTTTTCCGGGAACCGGCCCGCGTGCCTCGCATCGAGGAAAGCTCGGTGGACTGGTTCCACTTTCAGCCGGACGACGGTGAAGCGGTCAATCTTTCCTTTGAATCCCCGTTCGAGCCGGTCAACCCGAAGCTGCGCGAGAGCTATCTGAGCCATGAGCGCAACCGCACGGCCTGGGCCCAGTACTGGCGGCACAACGACGGCCCGCGCCCCACCCTGGTGGTGGTGCACGGCTTCGTGGCCGACCCCTACTGGCTCAACACCCGTTTTCTGGCCCTGCCCTGGTTCTTCAAGCACGGCTATGACGTGCTGCTTTACACCATGCCCTTCCACGGCCGGCGCCAGGGCAAGCATTCGCCGTTCAGTGGTTCCGGTTTCTTCAGTCACGGCATCAGTCATATCAATGAAGCCTTCGCCCAGACCATTCATGATCTGCGCATCTTCCTGAACTGGCTGCGCGCCCGGGGCGTGCCCCGGCTGGGCGTCACCGGGATCAGCCTGGGCGGTTATACCTCGTCCCTGCTGTCCTGCATCGACGAGGACCTGGATTTCGTCATTCCCAATGTACCCGTGGTCAGTCTCATGGATTTGATGATCACCTGGTGGCCGCTGAACCTTCCGGTACGCGCGGCCATGAACCGCCAGGGCATGGATCTCAAGGCCATGCGCCATGTCACCGCCATGCACAGCGCGCTCACCTGGCAGAGCAAGGTGCCCCCCGAGCGGCGGCTGATCGTGGGTGGCGCCGGGGATCGCTTCGTGCCGCCCAAACAGGTCTGGTTATTGCATGAACACTGGCGTCAGTGCCGGGTTCACTGGTTTCCGGGCAACCATCTGGTACATCTGGACCAGGGCCGCTATCTGCGCGAAATGCTGGCCTTCATGGAAGAAACGGCGTAAATCTTTTGGGTGCGCACCTTTAAGTCTGCCCCACTCGGCCCTACCTTGGTACAAGGGGCCTCCATTACAGGTCCGTGACCGTGTGGATGTGCTCTTTGCATGCGCACACCGGGGGAACCGCCTCATTCTGTCCGCTCTGCGGACGCACGACTGGGAATAAGGAGTTGTTAATGTCCCGTTTCTGGATTCTCGCCGCCGACCATGCCGGCGCCCGTGTTTTCGCCACCGACAAGCGCGCCGGCCCCATCGAGGAAATCGATGCCATGGAACATCCGGAAGCCCGGATGAAGGAAAACGAATTCGAGGACAAGGAAGTCGGCGCCGGATCGCCCAGCATGGGCCATGCCCGCGACACCAAGGGCGATGAGCATCCCCACAAGCGTGGCGAGGAGGAACGCTTCGCGCGCGAGATCGCCGAATATCTGGACAAGGCCTGCGAGAAAAAGCAGTTTCAGGAACTCTATATCCTGAGCGAACCCCGTTTTCTGGGCGCACTACGTTCGGCCCTGCCGGACAAGGTGCAGAAAATGCTCAAGGACGAAATCCCCAAGGAAGTCACCCGGCAACCGCCGGAGAAGATTCGTAAACAGCTTCCGGAGTGGCTGTAAGGGCGTGGAGTAAAAGGATTATCTTATTGTAGGAGCGACCATCGTGCCCTATGGGTGCGCCCCGGTCGCGAATTGCGGTTATTCGCCACC
>CAZHGU010000110.1:0-616 GCA_964532105.1 uncultured Alcanivorax sp.
GTCAGCCAGTACGCGCGTCTGGAAGCGATGTCCTGAAACGCTGACGGCCTTGTTATGGCTGATCCGGGTCCGCGGACTCGTCGGTGCGTGGCGGAAACCACCAGAGCCGTTCCTCGTTCAGCGGCGTGGCCTCGGGCAGAAAGGGGTTGTCCAGATGCAGCACGCGCCGGTCGAGCAGATCCGCCCGGTCAAAGGCGCGCCGGTTGACCGGATGATTGTGAAAGAGCTCGTCAAAACTGCCGTCGGTCAGCGCCTTGTCCAGGCCGGTTCGCAACCGCCGCGCGAGACTCTTGTCCTCCGGCGCCACGAAGAAATAGGACGCCGTCGGATAATACAGGGCCAGCTCTTCTTCCACCGCCAGATTCAGCTCGGCAAAGGCTTCCACCTCTTCCCAGGGCTCGTTGATGGCCCGGGGCAGATAGTCAAAGCGCCCCTCGGCAAGCATGCGGAACATGCCCTCATAGGAGGATGTCGTCATGATGGGCAGATCATTGGCGCGGAGGATGCGTGTGTCCGGCCAGTCGCTGCCCTGGCCGGCGCGCAGCCGGCGTAGCTGATCCCGGGAATGGATATGGCTGAACCAGGGTTGATCACCGGCGCGGATGATCAGCAGACG
>CAZHGU010000110.1:626-3553 GCA_964532105.1 uncultured Alcanivorax sp.
GCAGACGCAGCCCCATCAGCCCCTTGAGCAGGGGTACGCGTACGGGCCTGAGCTTTTCCTCGCGTTCACGCGAGGTCATGGTCCAGAGCACATCCAGGGTCTGGCCCCGGGCCAGCAGGGATACGGCCCGGCCCTGGCTCAGGTCCTCGCGCACGGGTTGCAACTCATAGGGGCCGTATTCGGGCCGGCTTTTCTCCAGCGCCAGCTCCAGTACGGCCAGCGAATACTGATTGCGCCGGTCCTCTTCCGAGGCGGGGGTGATATGGCGTACTACGTCCGGTTCCGTGTCCGCTCGGACGGACACGGCCAGAACCAGCAGCATTGCCGGTAACCAGGGGATGCGCATGACTCTCTCCCTGAGACGTCCGGAATCCAGTGTAGCACTGCGGACGCGGCAGAGAAGAGCGGATCAGGATCCGGCGGGCACGGGGCGGGTCTTGCCGTCCTCGTCGATGGCGACAAAGACGAATCGTCCCTCGGTGACCTTGGACACCTCGCCCGAGTCCTCGCGGACCCAGGCCTCTACGCAGATGCCCATGGAAGTGCGGCCCAGCTCTTCCATATGGGTGTAGCAGCTTACCACCGCGCCCACGGGCACCGGGCGGAGAAAGGCCATGCTGTCGATGGCCACGGTGGCGACCCGCCCGCGCGCCCGGGCCCGGGCCGAAACCGCGCCGGCCAGATCCATCTGCGACACGAGCCAGCCGCCGAAGATGTCGCCGTTCCAGTTGGCGTCGGCCGGCATGGCAATGGTCTGCAGGGCGAGTTCACCCCGGGGCTGCGGGGGCTGATCGTAGGGCTCGTCCATGACGCTGTCCTCAACTGCGGTTTTGTGGGGCCTCCGGGGAGAGGCGGCGCCGGCTCGGGGCGCCAAACGGCCGGCATTATAGGCGGTGATGGACCATCCGGGAAATACGGCGGGCTGTCATATGGTTGTCATATTTCTGCGCCACGATGCCCGGGCAATACGGACCCAATCAGAGGAGCGTATCGTGACCAACCGCATCAAACTGATTCTCACGGCCCTGGCGGCGGGCGCCGCCATCACCGTCGGTCCGGCCCGGGCCGAGCGCGACAGCATCAGCATTGTGGGCTCATCCACGGTCTATCCCTTTGCCTCCGTGGTGGCCGAGCGATTCGGCAAGACCTCGGACTTTCCCACGCCCAGGCTGGAGTCCACCGGTTCCGGGGGCGGACTCAAGCTCTTCTGTGCCGGCGTGGGCACGGATACACCGGATATCACCAATGCCTCGCGCCGGATCAAGCAGTCCGAATTCGAGCGCTGTCAGGACAATGGCGTGCGCCAGGTGGTGGAAGTGCTGATCGGTTATGACGGCATTGTCATCGCCAATTCGGTCAAGGCCGAGCCCATGGACCTGAGCCTGCGCGATCTCTATCTGGCGCTGGCGCAGCGGGTGCCCGCGCCGGATGGCGGCGAGAAGCTGGTCAAGAACCCCTATACCAACTGGCAGGAAGTGAACAGCGATCTGCCCGATGGCGAAATCGAGGTGCTGGGTCCGCCGCCCACCTCCGGCACCCGGGACTCGTTCAACGAACTCGCCATCGAGGCCGGCTGCCGCAGTTTTGACTGGCTGGCGGCGATGGAAGAGAAGAACGAGTCGCGCTACAAGCAGGCCTGTCGGAGCCTGCGCGAGGACGGCCACTTTATCGAAGCGGGCGAGAACGACAACCTGATCGTGCAGAAGCTGACCAAGAGCAAGGGCAGCCTGGGTATCTTCGGCTTCAGCTTTCTGGACCAGAACCGCGACAAGGTGCAGCCCGCCACCATCAACGGCTATGAGCCGGGCTTCGAAACCATCGGCAGCGGCGATTATCCCGTGTCGCGGTCCATGTTCATGTACATCAAGAAAGCCCATGTGGGCGTGATACCGGGCATTCCCGCCTACCTCAAGGAATTCACCAGCGACAGCGCCTGGGGCCCCGATGGCTATCTGGCCGAACGTGGTATGATCCCGGCGCCCGAAAAGGTGCGCGCCGAGCAGCGTGAAACGGCCCTGGAGCTCGAGCCCATGACCGGGGATGAAGACCTGTAACTGGCGCTGAGCAAGAAGATCAGCCGCCCGCGCCTGTTCGCGGGCGGCGTTCGTTCGGAAGGCGGGAGTATCCATGCCCATTTCCTATCTGCTGCTGACCTTGCTGGTGATCGCCGGGGCGGCCTATTACGGGGGGCTGCTGCGCAGCCGCGCGCTGGCCGAGCCGCTGGGCGGCATCCGGCATCTGCGCTCGCGGCCGGTGTACTATGCCCTGCTGGCCACCCTGTGGTCCCTGGTGCCGGCGGCGGTGCTACTGGGTGCCTGGCTGCTTTTCGACGGTCCCCTGATGCAGCAGGCCATGCTGACGGCATTGCCGGAAGCGAGCCGTCCCGACGACCCCGGCCGGCTCAGTCTCGTCATGAGCCGTATTGAGAATATCGCCAGCGGCGCCCTGAATCCGGAGTACGCGCCGCCGGAGCTGGTGGAAGCGGCCGAGCGCCTCCGGGTCATGCGCAACCATAACGACACCGCCATGACCCTGGCCGTGGTGGCCATGGCCGTACTGGGCGCGGGCTGGGGCCTGTGGCGTGTACGCCCGGACTTTCACGCCCGTCTGCGCGTGGAAAAGACCCTGCGTATCCTGCTCATGCTCTGCGCCTCCGTGGCCATTCTGACCACTCTGGGCATTCTGCTGTCCGTGCTGTTCGAGTCCATCCGCTTTTTCGACAAGGTGCCCTTTACCGAATTTCTCTTCGGCACCCACTGGAGTCCGCAAACCGCCATGCGTGCCGACCAGGTGGCTTCGGAAGGCGGTTTCGGGGCGGTGCCGCTGTTCGCCGGCACCCTGCTGATTTCGGCCATTGCCCTGGCCGTGGCCGTGCCGGTGGGGCTCCTGTCCGCCATTTATCTGGCGGAATACGCCCATGCCCGGTT
>CAZHGU010000110.1:3653-5512 GCA_964532105.1 uncultured Alcanivorax sp.
TGCCGGTGGGGCTCCTGTCCGCCATTTATCTGGCGGAATACGCCCATGCCCGGTTCCGGGCCGTGGCCAAGCCGGCCCTGGAGGTGCTCGCCGGGGTGCCTACCGTGGTCTATGGTTTTTTCGCCGCGCTCACGGTGGCGCCCTTCATCCGTGATCTGGGCGAATCCGTCGGCCTGAATGTGGCCGCCGAGAGCGCCCTGGCCGCCGGACTGGTCATGGGGGTGATGATCATTCCCTTCGTGTCCTCCCTGGCCGATGACGTCATTACGGCCGTGCCGCGTTCACTGCGCGAGGGTTCGCTGGGGCTGGGCGCGACGCGTTCGGAAACCGTCAAACAGGTGGTCATGCCGGCGGCGCTGCCGGGCATCATGGGCGGCATACTGCTGGCGGCCTCGCGCGCCATCGGCGAGACCATGATCGTGGTCATGGCGGCCGGCCTGGCGGCCAATCTCACGGCCAATCCGCTGGAGGCGGTGACCACGGTCACGGTGCAGATCGTCACCCTGCTGACCGGCGACCAGGAGTTCAACAGCGCCAAGACCCTGGCGGCCTTCGCGCTGGGGCTCATGCTGTTCATCACCACTCTGGTGCTCAACATTATCGCCCTGCACATCGTCAAGAAATACCGGGAAGAGTACGAATAGATGGCCCGCGATCGGAATGAACAACCCGGCGCCAGCCGCCTGCGTCAGGGGCTGAACAAGCGCTATCGGCGCGAACGTCGTTTCCGTGCCTATGGCATAGGGGCCATTGCTTTCGGTCTTCTGGCGTTGTTGGTGCTGTTTGGCGACATCATCGGCAAGGGCTGGCCTGCCTTCCAGCAGACGCAGATTGAGCTGGAAATCAGCTGGGATCGCGAGGTCCTCGGTATCGAGCAGGTGTCCGAGTCGGAACTGGATCAGGCGAATTTTGACGCCCTGATCCAGCAGGCGATGCGCGAGCGCTTTCCCGGCGTGGTGACAGACGCGGAAAAACGCCAGCTCTACGATCTGGCGGGTTCCGGGGCGGGATACAGGCTGCGGCAGCGGCTTCAGAGCCAGCCAGAGCTGCTCGGCAGCACGGCTACCGTGGACGTGGTGGCCGATTCGGCGGTGGACGCGTACATGAAGTCCAGCGCCGAGGCGCGCAAGGAAGACGCGCACGTCACCATACCGCAACGGCGATGGATTACCGAGCTGCGCGACAGCGGCCAGATCGGCTTTGGTTTGAACGAGTCCTTCTTCACCAATGGCGATTCCCGTAATGCCGAGAAGGCGGGGATACGCGGTGCCCTCATGGGTTCGTTCTACACCATGCTGGTGACCCTGATGCTGTCCTTCCCCATCGGCGTGGCCGCGGCCATCTATCTGGAGGAATTCGCGCCCAAAAACCGTTTCACGGAACTGATCGAAGTGAACATCAACAATCTGGCGGCGGTGCCCTCCATCATTTTCGGCTTGCTCGGCCTGGCTGTGTTCATCAACTTCTTCGGTCTGCCCCGTTCGGTGCCGCTGGTGGGCGGGCTGGTGCTGACCCTGATGGCGTTGCCCACCATCATCATTTCCAGCCGTTCGGCGATCAAGGCGGTGCCGCCGTCCATCCGCGAGGCGGCGCTGGGCATGGGCGCGTCGCGCATGCAGGTGGTGCTGCATCATGTACTGCCGCTGGCGCTGCCCGGCATGCTTACTGGCACCATCATCGCCATGGCCCAGGCGCTGGGCGAAACCGCGCCGCTGCTGATGATCGGCATGGTGGCGTTCATCGTGGACATCCCCGGCGGCTTTACCGACTCGGCCACGGTGCTGCCGGTACAGGTCTATCTCTGGTCCAACACGCCGGAAGAGTCCTTTGTCGCGCTCACCTCGGCGGCCATCATGGTG
>CAZHGU010000111.1:0-5438 GCA_964532105.1 uncultured Alcanivorax sp.
AAGCCGGGCACATGACGGCGGCTAACTGTGAGCCGATCGTCCACCCCGCGCAGGCGCACCTGATAATGGCCCTGTTCGGCCAGCTCCATGCCCTCGAGGAAATCCAGTGCCACCAGTGCATTGCGGTGAATGCGCACGAACCGGTCGCCGAATTCGTCCTCCAGCTCCTTGAGGGTTTCGTCGATGAGCACCTCGCCGTCGGGCCAGCGCACGGTGACGTATTTCTGATCCGCCTGGAAATAGCGGATTTCGTTGACCGGCACCAGTTCAATGCCCTTGTGCGTGCGCGCGCTGATATGCTGGCGCTGGTTGGAAGTTTCGCCATCCAGGCCCACTTCCTGTTTCACCGTTTCCAGCTGAACCCGGTTCAGACTGCCGGCACGTTCCAGCGCCACGGCCAGATCCTCGCGATTGATGGGCTTGAGCAGATAATCCACGGCGTGGACCTTGAAGGCCTGCAACGCATGTTCATCAAAGGCGGTGCAGAAGATCACGGCCGGGGGCCGTTCCGTATTGAGCAGATGGGACGCCGCTTCCAGGCCGTCCATGTCGGGCATGCGAATATCCAGCAGCACCACTTCCGGCTGGGTGCGTTGAGCCTCGCTCACCGCCTCACGGCCGTCTATCGCTTCCGCCACAACCGTTACGCCCTCAATGTCTTCGGCGAGCCGCTTGACTCGCTCCCGGGCCAATTGCTCGTCATCACACACCAATACCCGCATAACTGCTCCCCCAGGCTCCAAGGGATTGGAATTTTTTAAACAGGCTGTTAACTCCGTTATACGCGATTCCGCCCCCGACATGGAAGTCGGTCGGCCGCACCCTCACTAAGCCGGATAGACGATTTCCACCTCATAGCGATCGTCCAGTTCCCGGGCGGCAACCCGCGCGCGCTGTCCATAGAGCGCTGTCAAACGATGGCGGATGTTCTCCAGCGCCATGCGGTTACCGCCGTGCTGACTGTGCTGCTCGGGCAAGGCATTGCTGACTGACAGCCGGACCAGCTCGTCGCGCACCTCGGCGTGAACCTGAACGGTCCCCCCGCGGGACAGCGGCTGAATACCGTGATAGATGGCGTTTTCCAGCAGGGGTTGCAGGGTCAGCAGCGGCACCGTCACCGCGTGCTGATCCAGCCCCTCGAGATCCCATTCCACCTGGAGGCGATCACCCAGCCGCAACTGTTCAATATGAATGTAGCGCCGGCACAGATCCAGTTCATCGGCCAGGGGCACTTCATGACCCGCTTCCTTGAGACTGGCCCGGAACAGCCGCGACATGTCCTCCACCACCTTCTCCGCGGTGTCCGGGTCCACCGCGATCAGGCTGGCGATGATGTTCATGCTGTTGAACAGAAAATGCGGCCGGATGCGCGACTGCAGCGCCTGAATCCGTGAATTGAGTTCGGCGCGTTCCTTGCGCTTGAGCTGCTCCTGGACATAGAAGTAGCGCATCATGACGCCGGTGATCACAGCCGCGATGGCCACATGCACGAAAATGCGCTGGTCCCAGATCCGGTAATCCGGATCCGTGGTGGCCACCACCCAGGCCAACGCCAGACGCCAGGCCAGACTGAAAACAAAGGTCGCCAGCACCACCACCGCCACCACCAGCGTGGACGCCCAGGCCCGCGGCAGCGCGGACAGCCAGTGCTTGAGCAGGCACAGCACCCCGGCCGAGGCCAGCGCCACCCATTGCACGAACAGTGACACCCGCGCGAAGCGCGCCACACTGAGATCGTCGTAGAGCCCACCCACCAGGGTGAGCACGATGGCCAGCAATTCCGCGCCCACCACCACGACCAGCACGGACGGGCCGGCGCAGAAATCCGGCAGAAAGGATTCGCGGTTGTCCTGTTCGGTCTGCATATGGATCCCCCTGTGCTCCCTGTTATAACCCGGCCCGGGGCATGCGGGAAATGCTACACTACGGCTTTTTCCGGGCATGCCCTCGCGGGCGACCTTGAGCCACGGCAGGATTCCCCCATGACCGACAAGCAACAGCATCAGCTCTGGGGCGGACGCTTCAGCGAATCCACGGACGCCTTCGTCCAGGCCTTTACCGCCAGTGAAGGCTTCGACCGTCGGCTCTACGAGCACGACATCCGCGGCTCCATCGCCCACGCCACCATGCTGGCCGAAAACGGCGTCCTCCGTCCGGATGAATGCGACACCATTGTGCAGGGTTTGAACGAAATCCGCTCGGAAATCGAGGCGGGCGAATTCCGGTGGTCGGTGGCGCTGGAAGATGTGCACATGAACATTGAGGCGCGGCTGACCGAAAAGATCGGCGATGTGGGCAAGAAGCTGCACACCGGGCGCAGCCGCAACGATCAGGTGGCCACGGATCTGCGCCTGTGGCTGCGGGATCGCATGGACGAAATCGACGGGGAACTGACCCGGCTCATGCGCGCTTTGCTGGACCAGGCCGAGGCGGAAGCCGATACCATCATGCCCGGTTTTACCCATCTGCAAAGCGCTCAGCCGGTTACCTTCGGCCATCATCTGCTGGCCTGGTTCGAGATGCTGCGCCGGGACCGCCAGCGTCTGCTGGAATGCCGCGCGCGTGTAAACCAGCTGCCGCTGGGCGCGGCGGCGCTCGCCGGCACCACCTATCCCGTGGACCGTTACCGCACCGCCGAGCTGCTGGGTTTCGACGGGGTGTGCGAGAACTCGCTGGACGCGGTCAGCGACCGGGACTTCGCCATCGAGTTCTGCTCGCTGGCGGCGCTGTGCATGACGCATCTGTCACGCATCAGCGAGGAGCTGGTGCTGTGGACCAGCGCGCAGTTCCAGTTCATCGATCTGCCCGACCGTTTCTGTACCGGCTCCTCCATCATGCCCCAGAAGAAAAATCCGGATGTGCCCGAGCTGGTCCGCGGCAAGACCGGCCGGGTCAACGGTGCGCTCATCAATCTTCTGACCCTGATGAAGGGCCAGCCGCTGGCGTACAACAAGGACAACCAGGAAGACAAGGAACCGTTGTTCGACAGCGTGGACACCCTGCGCGACTGCCTGCGCGCCTTTGCCGATATGATGCCGGCGCTGGAGCCGAAACGGGCGAATCTCCGGGCGGCGGCCGGGCGCGGCTTCGCCACGGCCACGGATCTGGCGGATTATCTGGTGCGCAAGGGTGTCGCCTTCCGTGACGCCCATGAGATCGTGGGCCAGGCCGTGGCCCGGGCACTGGAGGACAACCGGGATCTGGAAGAACTGAGCCTGGCGGAACTGCAGCAATTCAGTGATTGCATCGAGGCGGACGTGCATGACGTGCTGACCCTGGAAGGGTCGGTGAGCGCGCGCAATCACATCGGCGGCACCGCCCCCGAGCAGGTGCGCGCCGCGGTTCAGCGGGGGCGCCAATGGCTCGCCTGATGCTGCTACTGCTGGTAGTTACCTCCACCCTGTCCGGCTGCGGCCAGAAGGGCCCCCTCTATTTCCCGGACGACGAGGACGAACGGGAAGAGCAACAGGACGGCAATAACTGATGGACTACTTCAGCTGGCAGGACGGCACCCTGCACGCCGAGGAAATGCCGGTAAGCGATCTGGCGGAACGCTTCGGCACGCCGCTGTATCTGTATTCCCGGGCGGCACTGGAGCGCCGGTATCAGGCGTTTGACGAAGCCTTCGGCGACCATCCCCACCGGATCTTCTATGCGGTCAAGGCGAACAGCAACCTGGCGGTACTGAACCTGCTGGCCCGGCTGGGTTGGGGCTTCGATATCGTTTCCGGCGGCGAACTGGAACGGGTGCTGCGCGCCGGCGGCACGCCGGAGGACATCGTGTTCTCGGGCGTGGGCAAGACGGACGAGGAAATCGAGACCGCGCTGCGCGCCGGCATTCACTGCTTCAATGTGGAATCCGCCGAGGAACTGGAACGCATCCAGCATATCGGCCGGGAGCAGGACCGGGTGGCGCCGGTGGCCCTGCGCGTCAATCCGGACGTGGATGCACGCACCCATCCGTATATCTCCACCGGCCTGAAAGAAAACAAGTTCGGCGTGGCCATCGAGGACGCCCCCGGGCTCTACAAGAAGGCGGCGAAGGCTTCCCATCTGGAAGTGCTGGGCGTGGACTGCCATATCGGCAGCCAGCTCATGGAACTCGACCCCTATGAGGACGCGGTGCAGCGCATCCTGGCGCTGGTGGACCGGCTCACGCAGGAGGGCATGTCCATCCGCCATCTGGATCTCGGCGGCGGGCTGGGCGTGCAGTACGAGGATCAGGCACCACCCACGCCGGAAGACTATGTGGCCACGCTGCTGCGCCATGTGCCCCGGGACATGCCCGTGCATATCGAACCGGGCCGCAGCATCGCCGCCGAGGCCGGCATCTTTGTTACCCGCGTGCTCTACCTCAAGCCCACGGATCACCGCAACTTTGCCATTGTCGACGGCGCCATGAACGACCTGATCCGGCCCAGCCTCTACGGCGCCTGGCAGGAGATCGTGCCGGTCACGCCCCATGACGCGGACTGCCGGCAGTGGGATCTGGTGGGCCCGGTGTGCGAGACCGGCGACTTCCTGGGCAAGGACCGCACCCTGGCGCTGGAGCCCGAGGACCTGCTGGCCGTGCGCACCGCCGGCGCCTACGGCTTTGCCATGGCGAGCAATTACAATGCCCGCAACCGGCCGGCCGAGGTGCTGGTGGACGAGGATCAGGCCTTTCTGGTGCGCCGGCGCGAGACCATTGAGGATCAGCTGCAACTGGAATCCCGTCTGCCCTGAGGAGCCGAAAGATCATGCATGAGGATGTACTGCGTACCCCGGATCACCGCTTCCGGGATCTGCCGGGCTACCCCTTTGCGCCCAACTACACGGACGTCGATCACCTGCGCATGCACTATGTGGACGAGGGGCCGGCGGATGGCCCCGTGGTGCTCATGCTCCACGGCGAACCCTCCTGGAGCTATCTCTACCGCAAGATGATTCCGGTACTGACCGAGGCGGGCTATCGCGTGGTCTGCCCGGATCTGATCGGCTTCGGCCGCTCGGACAAGCTGCGTTATCAACGCCAGCACAGCTATGACTTTCATCTGAAGACCCTGAAAGCCTTTCTGGACAACCTGCAGCTCGGCGATATCCATCTGGTCTGCCAGGACTGGGGCGGCCTGCTGGGCCTGCGGCTGGTGGCGGCGGAGCCGGAGCGCTTTGCGCGCATTGTTGCCGCCAACACCATGCTGCCCGGTTTCCCCGCGAACCATCCGCGCCTGCAGGGCATACTGCGCACACGCGACAAGTTCGCCGCCGGCGCGGGCTTCGGTGCCTGGTTCGCCTTTTCCCAGCTCCATCCCTTCTGGCGTGCCGGTCAGGTATTGCAGCTGGGCACGGCCACGAAACTCCCCGAAGCCGTGGTCCAGGCCTATGACGCGCCCTTCCCGGACCGCGGTTTCATGGCAGGCGCGCGCATTTTTCCGCGCCTGGTGCCAACACAGCTGCGC
>CAZHGU010000112.1:0-5435 GCA_964532105.1 uncultured Alcanivorax sp.
TCACAGCAAATCCCGAGTGCTATACTCCGCCGCCACTCCCAGCGTCGAAGGCGAAACAAGGTGTCGGAAGTTGCCGCACCGGGCCCGCTGCCCGTTTACGAAGTCCGCTGCCGGATCCTGGACATGGAAGCGCTCAACCATGACGTTACCCGGGTCTGGCTGCGCCTGCCGGTGCAGCCGGCGGTGCAGTGGTACGCCGGGCAGTATCTGGAGCTGCTCATGCCCGAGGGGCCCTGTCCGTTTTCCATCGCCACGGCGCCGGACGAGGAGCAGTTCAATCTGGAGCTTCATGTGCGCCACGGCGAGGACAACACCTCCTCGCTGGAAATCATGACGGCGCTGCGGGAAAACGAAACCATGGATGTGCGCCTGCCCGGCGGCGAGCGCTATATCGACACCCTGCCGGACGGCCCGGTCTGGTTCGTCTGCGGCTCGACCGGATTCGCGCCGGCCAAGGCCATGATCGAGCATCTGCGCGACCGGGGTTTCCGCCAGCCGGTGAAACTCTTCTGGGGCGCGCGCTCGCCGGCCGATCTCTACCTGGATGCGCTGCCCCGGGACTGGCAGGCGGAAATGCCGGCTTTCGAATACATTCCGGTGCTCTCGGAACAGGCCCCGCCGGGTCAGGCCACCGGGTTCGCCCATGAAGCCGCGGTGGCCCGGTTACCCGCCGACGAAATGCCGCTGATTCATGTGGCCGGCTCGCCGGCCATGGCCTGGACCGCCTTTGACGCCCTGGTGGAGGCGGGTGTACCGGCCGAGCGGATTCATTCGGATGTGTTTGATTATGCGCCTAGATAAGGGGCAAGGGGCAAGGGGCAAGGGGCAAACAACACGATATGCCGGAGCGCGTCCCCGTCAAGTCAGCACCAGGATGCGTTCCGGATTTTTCTTGCTACTTGCCACTTGCTACTTTCTACTTCCCAGAGCAACTGAGCAGTACCCGCTATCAAAAACAGTGCATCAGCGTTTCCGGGACTGCATGGCGACGTGAGCGAACGGCGCCTGCAGCAGGGCGCCGACGACCAGCAGCACCCAGGGGACGCCCTGCTCCACCTGGTCCGCGCTGAGCAGAAGCGGCCCCGCGAAGAGTTCGGCCAGGCCCCAGAACAGGGGGATATCCGCGATCACGATCAGTGCCGGCAGCAGCAGGGGCCGGGACGCGCTCATTCACGCTCTCCGGCCGCGGGCAGCGGCAGCTCGGGCAGACCGCGCGCGGCGCGGGCCATGGCCTCATCGCGGCAGCGCCGGGCCTCTTCGGTTTCGCCCAGCGCGTCCAGCAACCGGGCCAGCTCCTCATAAGCGGTTTCGGCGCTGCTGCTGGACAGAGCCGCGCGGAAGAAGCTCCGGGCCTTGCCCCACAGACGCGCGCGCAGCGCCACCCGGCCGGCGGTAATCAACAGCGGCCCATTGCCCGCGCGGTCCTGCAGCCAGTTTTCCAGATGCTGGAGCAGGGTCTCCGGCGGCACGTCCTCGATAGCTTCCAGCACCGGGGGCAGGCGGTCATCCCAGTCGCGTTCCAGCGCCTTGCGCACCAGACGCAGGGCCTCGCGGCCGTCACCGGCCTGGGCCAGATAGCCGGCATAGCGTGCCAGCAGGGCGGGATCGCGCTGGAGGAAAGCGGGGATCTGCTTCCACAGCGAGCCCAGGGCGGCGCGATATTCAGCAGGGTCACGCACCGCTTCTTCACCGGTCTGGCGCAGCAGGGCCAGCCACAGCCGCCGCTGCAAGCGGGCGCGCTCGGCGTGGGTTTCCTCCCGGAACCGGGGCAGCAGTTCGCGCAGGGCCGGCCAGTCCTGCTGACGCTCCAGCACCTCGCACAGCAGCTGCAGCCGTTCGGGATGATCCGGATGACGCTCGCCCAGTTCGCTGAGGCGTTGCCGGGCCCGGGCCGGTTCGCCCTGATCCCGATCCAGGCGCGCGAGGAACAACTCGGCGGGCAATTCACCGCCGTCACAGGCGCGCGCCCGGTCCAGATACTCCCGGGCGCGTTCCACGCGCCCGGCGCGGGCGGCGGTGCGCGCCGCGCCCAGCCAGGCGGCCAGGGGCCAGTCGCCGGAGGCGGCCGCGCGGAACAGCCGTTCCGCCTTGTCGTAGCGCGCCTCGGTGAGCGCCCGGAAACCCAGTTTCAATCGGCGCCGCGCCACCGGGCCGCGCATGCGCCGCCGCATCGCGCCCGGCGAAAACCGCTGCCAGAACCCGGCCAGCAAGAGCGTTATCAGTGCGACGGCCATCACGAGCACCAGCAGAACGAGCAGGGCGAACCCCACACTGGTCTCGATCTCCCAGGGGCCGTGCATCACGAGCACATAGCCGGTGTCGCGTATCAGGTTCCGGGCGGCCAGGGCCCCGGCGACCAGCACGGCGACCAGCAGCAGCAACAGCCGTTTCATGAATCGTCCCCGCGCTCACCGATCAGTCCGCGGATGGCTTGCAGCCCGCCGCCGATCTCGGGCAGGGCCTGCTCCACCGGCGCCTGGCGCAACTCGGTTAGTGCCTGATTCAACTGCTTCACCCGGGGCCGGTCGGCGGGAAACCAGGCTTCGACCACGGCCAGCATGGAGTCCACCGCGTCGCGATAGAGTTCCGGCCGGGACTGCATGACTGCAAGCTGAGCGCGTTGCAGCTCATTGAACAATTGCAGGCGCACCAGCGACGCCCGGGTGTCATCCAGCGGCAGGGGCAGGGCTTCGTCGTGGCGGCGTATCGTGAGCGGCAGCCGTTGCCACCAGTTGTCGGCCTCCTCCGGATCCGCCTGCGGGTCCGATTCGCCGTCGCCACGCGCACCGGCGGGCACCGCCAGCTCCGTCACCAGCGAACGCAACCCGCCCAGGCGCAGCACCAGGCCCGTGGTATCCACCTGACGGGCGCCGCGCACCTTTTCCAGATCCGCCGCCAGGGCCTCGCGCACCGGGGTGACTTCCGGGTCCTCGATCCGGGCCAGCACCCGGTCCGCGGCCTCCAGCAGGCGCTCCGCCGCCGCCCGGTCGCCACTGAGCAACAAGCGCTGCTGGGCCAGACTGGCCAGGGATTCCGCTTCATTGAGCAACCAGGTGGTCTGGCCGCCGGAACGCAGGGCCTGGAGTTCTTCCCGGCGGGCGGCCGCTTCGCTGCGCACTTCCTCCAGGTCTTCGCGCAGCGACGACAACTGCTTCTCGTGTTCACCACGCAGTGTGCTCAGCTCGTCCTGCAGCTCGGCCAGCTGATTGCGGTAGTCCCGGGCTTGCTCGGTCAGACGCTGGTAGTACTGCCAGCCGTACCAGCCACCGCCCGCCAGTGCCGCGAGCAGTGCCAGCACCAGAAGCAGCAGCACAAGGCCACCACCCCGGCGGCGTGGCTTTACCGATTCAGATGAGTTTTCAGACATTCCAGCATATCCTCGTCCCGGGGACTGGCAGCGGCCGCCACGTCGGCGACGCCGTCAGCGCACACCGCCTCGGCGATCCGTTCACTACCCGCCACCACTGCGGTGTCCGGCAGAGGCAGCGGGGCGCACTGTCGCAAACAGTGCCAGCTTTCCACGCTGGTCACCAGCACGGCAAGCACTTCCGTGTCGGGCCAGACGGCGCTGTCATCACAGTGGCGACGGTACAGCGGTACGGCGTGCACCTCCGCGCCCCGTTCGCTCAGCGTTTTTTCCATCAGGCCCCGGCCGCCCTCGCCGCGCAGCAACAGCACCTTGCATTCGTTCAATGCCTGCAGGCCCGGCAGCTCCAGCACGGCCTCGGAATTGAAGCCGTTTTCGGGGATTCGGGCCGGCAGTCCCTCGGCGCGCAGCGCCCGGGCGGTGGCCTCGCCCACGCCGATCCAGTCGATGCCCGCGGGCCACTGGGGCCAGTAGTGCTCCAGCGCATCCAGTCCCAGCCGTACCGCATTGGTGCTGGCAAAGATCACGGCCCGGTACTGATCCAGGTCCATCAACCGGTTGCGCTCGCGCGCTTGCAGCGACAGAGGCTCGATGGCGAGCGCGGGGACGTGCACAGCCCGGAAGCCGGCGTCCTCGACGGCGCGCATCATGGCCGTTTCCTGGCCGCGCGGGCGGGTCACCACCACGGTGTCAGGCGCCGTCATAGATCTCGCGCAGAATCTCGCCGGCGCCCTGATCCAGCAATTCCTGGCCCAGCCGGGTACCCAGCGCCTCGCCCTCGGCGCGCGGCGCGCGTCCCTCGGCGCGCAGCACCCGGCGGCCGTCTTCCGTGGCGACCAGACTGCGCAGCCACAGCTGCTCGCCCTCGAGCAGCGCGAAGCCCGCAATGGGTACCTCGCAGCCGCCCTCGATGCGCCGGCTCATGGCGCGCTCGCACAATACGCGGTCGGTGGTGTCCGGATCCGCCAGCGGCGCCAGCCACTGCTGCAATTCGGTATCGCCGGCGAAACATTCGATGCCTACCGCCCCCTGCCCCACGGCGGGCAGGGATTCCTCCGGCGGCATGGCATAGCGGATGCGCTCTTCCAGACCCAGCCGCCGCAGGCCGGCGCCCGCGAGCATGATGGCGTCGAAGTGGCCGTCGTCGAGTTTGCTCAGCCGGGTTTGCACATTGCCGCGCAGGCTGGACACGCGCAGATCGGGCCGGTTGACCAGCACCTGGGCCTGGCGGCGCAGGCTGGACGTACCCAGATGCGCGCCTTCGGGCAGCTCGGCCAGGCCGGCATACTGATTGGAGACAAAGGCGTCACAGGGGTCGCCGCGCTCGCAGATCACCGGCAGGGCAAAGCCTGCGGGCAGTTCCGAGGGCACATCCTTCATGGAATGCACGGCCAGATCCGCGCGGCCATCGCTCAGGGCGTCTTCCAGCGCCTTGATGAAGAGCCCCTTGCCGCCGATTTTCGCCAGGGGGCGATCCTGCACCCGGTCCCCCTGGCTCTTGATCGGAACCAGTTCGATGGGCTGCTCCGGATAGAGCGCCTGCAGGCGCTGCTGCACATGCTCCGCCTGCCACAGGGCGAGCTGACTGGAGCGCGTGGCGATACGCACGGGATCGCGGCTCATGAAAACAACCGTCGCGGCCGATCAGGGGAAGGCAGTGTACAGGAATCCGGGCGGCCACCGGACCGGAGGACCGCCCGGGCCAAGGCCGATCAGTTGCCGTACACCACCACGGTATATTCCGCCAGCACGCCGAAGAAGTTGGCGGACTGGACATCCACATGGTGGATCTCGGTGATACCGCCGTTGCGCGCGGCCGTCTGGATGCTGGCGTCACCGGAGGCCACTACGCCCAGAATCGAACGGGCACTGGCCCGGCCCACGCGCTGGGGTTCATCCGGCGAGGCGGTGGCAGTCAGCGGCGCCTGTACATTGGAATAGACAAAACCGTTCACCGGCGCGTTGGCCACGGCACATCCGCCCAGCAGAGTGGCCAGCAACAAAACCGTCATCCGTTTCATGTCGAACCTCTTGTTGTTGTGTTCTCGATGCGGCCCGTGCGCCCCCG
>CAZHGU010000113.1:0-5408 GCA_964532105.1 uncultured Alcanivorax sp.
TGACCGAGACCGGCGACGCGGACGGTGAGGTGGTGTCCGAGCACGAAGTCAATGTGACCGAAGCGCAGGTGCTGGAGGCGCTGGAGCCGTTCAAGGGGGCCATCGAGCAGATTCCCTCCATGTATTCAGCCATCAAGCACAACGGCGAGCCTCTCTACAAGCTCGCCCGCCGGGGGATCACGGTCGAGCGAGAACCGCGCGCGGTGCGCATCCACGAGCTGGAATTGTGCTCGCTCGACGATGACGAGCTGGATATTGAAGTGGCTTGCTCCAAGGGCACCTATGTGCGCACTCTGATCGAGGATCTGGGGCACCGGCTCGGCTGCGGCGCGCACGTGACCGGGCTGCGGCGGCTCAATGCCGGCCCCTATCCGGCCGAACACATGATCTCGCTGGAAGAGCTGGGCGAGATCAAG
Source organism: uncultured Alcanivorax sp. (assembly GCA_964532105.1). GTDB lineage: Bacteria > Pseudomonadota > Gammaproteobacteria > Pseudomonadales > Alcanivoracaceae > SLJS01. The sequence continues at coordinate 417 of CAZHGU010000113.1, forward strand.
GCGGAGCACGGCTTCGCCGGCATCGATGAAAAGCTGTTGCCTTTGTACACAGCCGTGGCAGACTGGCCGCGCGTGGAACTGGGTGATAACGCGGCCTGGTACCTGAGCCAGGGCCAGGCGGTGATGACCCCCAACCGGCCGCGCGACGGCTGGGTGAGTCTGTACGAGGCCTCCAGCGAGACCTTTCTGGGCGTGGGCGAAGTCGAGGAAGACGGGCGCGTGGCGCCGCGTCGCCTGGTCGCCTCGTCCTGAAACGCGGACCCGCGGGTCCGGACAACGGGCGGTAACTGTAAATATGCACGGTTAGCCGCGACTGCAATCAGGCATATTGGAGCAAGACGAGCAATGGCATTATCGACCGAGCAAAAAGCGAAGATCGTGGAAGAGTTCGGGCGCAAGCCCGGCGACACCGGTTCCCCGGAAGTCCAGGTGGCTCTTCTCACGCACAACATCAACGAGCTGCAGAGCCACTTCAGTGAGCACAAGCAGGACCATCACAGCCGTCGCGGGCTGATCAAGATGGTCAGCCAGCGGCGCAAGCTGCTGGATTATCTGGCGAAAAAGAATCACAGCCGCTATCGCGAGCTGATTCAGCGTCTGGGTGTACGCCGCTGAAGTGACTTGCGCAAAGCCCGGCCCATGCCGGGCTTTTGCGTTTCAGGGACCGTCTGAAGCAGCCGGTGCCGAACGGTTGGGGCGAGCCGCCGATTCGTCCGCGTGATGCAATGATGAAAAAAGGCAGAGACGAGAGATATGTTCAACGTTGTCAGAAAAGAGTTCGAATTCGGTGGCGAAACCGTAATCCTGGAAACGGGCCAGATCGCCCGCCAGGCCACCGGCGCCGTCATGGTTACTATCGGCGACACGGCCGTATTGGCCACGGTAGTGGGCAAGAAGGAAGCCGATCCCGGCAAGCCGTTTTTCCCGCTGACCGTCAACTACCAGGAAAAGACCTATGCCGCGGGCCGTATTCCCGGCGGCTTTCTCAAGCGCGAGAACCGGCCCAGCGAGAAGGAAACCCTGACCAGCCGCCTGATCGACCGTCCCATCCGGCCGCTGTTTCCGGACGGCTTCATGAACGAGGTCCAGGTGGTGACCACCGTGATGTCGGCGAACAAGGAAAACGATCCGGACATCGCCGCCATGATCGGCGCCTCCGCCTGTCTGGCCGTCTCCGGCATTCCCTTCAACGGTCCCATCGGCGCCGCCCGCGTGGGCTTCAGGGACGGCCAGTATCTCATCAACCCCACCTATTCCGAGCTGGAGGATTCCGCGCTCAATCTGGTGGTGGCGGGCACTCAGGACGCCGTGCTCATGGTCGAGTCCGAGGCGCAGGAACTCAGCGAGGATCAGATGCTGGGCGCGGTGCTCTTCGGTCATGAGGAAATGCAGAAGGTCATCAACGGCATCAACGAGCTCGTCGCCGAGGGCGGCAAGCCGCGCTGGAACTGGCAGCCGCCGCAGGTGAACGAAGACCTGAAGAAACAGATCGAGGCCAAATACGCCGATCAACTCAGGGAAGCCTACACGGTTACGGACAAGCTTGAACGCAGCGAGGCCGTGGATACCCTGCGCCACAACTGCGTCAACGACTTTGTCGCGGAAGAAGGCGAACCGTCCGAGGGCGAGGTGAAGGATCTGTTCGGCAAGATCGAAAAGGGAGTGGTGCGCCAGTCCGTGGTCAACGGCAACCCGCGTATCGACGGCCGGGCGCTGGACAGTGTGCGGCCCATCGACGTCCAGGTGGATATGCTGCCCAAGACCCACGGTTCGGCCCTGTTCACCCGGGGCGAGACCCAGACCATTGTCACCGCCACCCTGGGCGGCATGCGCGACGCGCAGATGGTCGATGCGCTGGAAGGCTCGCGCCAGGACCGGTTCATGCTGCATTACAACTTCCCGCCCTTCTGCGTGGGCGAAGCCGGTTTCATGGGCCCGCCCAAGCGCCGCGAAATCGGTCACGGCAAGCTTGCGCGCCGGGGCATTGAAGCCGCATTGCCCAGTGACGAGGACTTTCCCTATACCATCCGCGTGGTTTCGGAAGTGACCGAATCCAACGGCTCGTCCTCCATGGCTTCGGTGTGCGGCACCTCCCTGGCGCTCATGGACGCGGGCGTGCCCATGAAGGCACCGGTGGCCGGCATCGCCATGGGTCTGGTCAAGGAAGGTGACGATCGCTATGCCGTGCTCTCCGACATCCTGGGCGACGAGGATCACCTTGGCGACATGGACTTCAAGGTGGCCGGCACCGAGCAGGGCGTGACCGCGCTGCAGATGGATATCAAGATCGACGGCATCACCGAAGAGATCATGGAAAAGGCTCTGGATCAGGCCCGCGCCGGCCGGCTGCACATCCTGGGCGAGATGAACAAGGTGATTGCCAAGCCGCGCGAGCAGGTCTCGGAAAACGCTCCGACACTGATCACCCTATCCATCAACCCGGACAAGATCCGCGACGTGATCGGCAAGGGCGGCGCCGTCATCCGTCAGTTGTGCGAGGAAACCAACGCCAACATCGACATCGATGACGACGGCACGGTCAAGATCTACGGCGAAACCCGCGAGGGCGCCGAACACGCGCAACGCCGCGTGGAAGAGCTGACCGCCGAACCCGAACCGGGCGAGACCTATGAAGGCAAGGTGATCCGCACCGTGGACTTCGGCGCCTTCGTCGAAATCCTGCCCGGCACCGAAGGTCTGCTGCACATCTCGCAGATCGCCGAGGAACGGGTCGAGAAGGTTACCGATTACGTCAACGAGGGCGAGATGATCAAGGTCAAGGTGCTGGACGTAGACCAGCGCGGCCGCATCAAGCTCTCCATGAAGGAAGCGGCAGCCGAAGCCACGGTCTGAACCGGCTTCTCAAGCCGCTGATAAAAACGCCACCCCCGGGTGGCGTTTTTATTTCGGGAGAAAACAAGAGCTTACAGGTTCTATTGCATTAAGGTATGAATATTTTGCATATATAGACCCCTTTATACGGTTGCGATCAACTAAAGAATATGTAGCCTTATAGAAAAACAGGGAGGTGAACCGCGCTTGCGGTGGTTGTATCACGGACGACCGCCCCGCCATACCTCCTTTGATCATTAGCCAGGCGGCTACCCGTTGGTTATCCGAACCCGTATGCCGCTCGAATGGTTCAATAACTACAAATCTCGAGTAAGGGGGGAATTATGCGTATATTACTGGGAGCCTTTCTGGCTGCACTGACTCTGTCCGCTGTGGCGGCTTTGCCGAACCACTCGGTAGTGGATGTCCCGCAAAAGACGGGCGTACTCCATAACAATTCCGAGCAATATTTGTATATGGACGTTTTCCCGGGTGTTGACGATACCTTTACGGGTTCGCCCGGAATTTATCGGTGGGACGAGGTGATGGCGGGCAACTACACTCCCGTCGTGCAGCTCACCAAAGTCAGCGCATTCGGAGGTACAGAGTTTGGGGTTATTCAGCTGAATAACGGGCAGGATGTTGTCCCCATGACCATTACCGATGAAACGGTTTATGGCAATGGCATTTCCAGCGACAGTCTCTCCGAGGGCGTTTATGAATGCGACATCGCGGATTTGAAGGCGGATCAAGGCTCTGCCTGTGATCTCGTATCCAGTGAGGAGAGTTTGCCGGTATCGGGTGAGGTGGCCTCAGCCTCCGGATGGCGAGTAACGGCTCTCCCCTCCTCGGATCCGGATGAGGTCGTTCTGTATCCCCCGGACAGTGCCGGTTTGAGTCCAAAGACTGTTTCGGTAGGTGCGGTAAGTGATGTTACCGATATTAGAGCCAGTGCGGACGGTCAAACCGCCTATGTCTTGCTTGGCGACTCGGCTAATGGAAGCGGAGCCAGCGTTCTGATCGCCAGTGCTGGAGGATCCGGTATTGAGCATGAGATTGTGAATCTTGATCTTTCTTCAGCGCCCTCTGTTGCAACCGATACGGTTCTGATGCCGGTGGCGATCACGCGTCCGGGCGCCAGCAACCCGGGGGAGGGATCCTTACGTATTGTATTCATGGAGTATAGCTCTTCGGGAGTCCACCATTCGGATTTATGGGTAGCGGACTTTGATTCGCAAAATGCATCTCCGGGAGCCAGTAATGGCTACCACAAGTTGACGGGCACTCAGGATCAGGAAAAAGTCATCAGTAATGGTGGCGGTGCGATAGGATCAAGGATCAGTAATGACGGTGCATTGATTACAGCCATCGGAGATAATGATGGCTCGCTGGCGGATCTCGCTTATATCGATCTCGATGTACCCACCGCCGATCTCTCCACTCTGGAAAATGGCGTGGCGATTACACGCCAATCCGAAGATATTATGGCGGGTCCTGTAAACGGTATCCCCCAGCTTCAGCTTGGCGTAAGCGAGTGTGGAAACGTGAGCGTGACGACAGCTCAGGAAAATGATCCATCCACACTGGAGACCAAGCTTTTCATCAACGAGGGTTGCAGTGGCTCCAACACCGTTAGTGTTGAGCCATCGTCCGCCACGGTGGACCCCGGAAAAACCGGTCAGATCACCGTGGACGTAATGCTGGACAGTGATACCGTTCACGGTATTGACATGACTTGCACCGCCGATGATCAGGTGTTGCAACTGGTGGAAGGCAATCTGGGAGACCTCTTTCCGTCGGACTCGCTGGTTGTCGGGCCCGAGGCCGATGGAAACGACTGGCATGTGGGTGTCGCGCTGTCAGGCACGGACGAGCCTCTCCAAGCGTCCGGTGTCTTCGCTACTCTGACCTATAATGTGCTGTTCACCACGGCGCAGACCCAGATTAATTGCGCTGCCGAGGCTTCGGACGGCGATGGTAATTCGGTACCGGTGACTGTGGAGCCAGGGCAGATCTCCGTAGACGACGGTATCCATGGCGGATCGGGTATCGTGAGCGGCCAAGCGAAACTGCCCTTTGGTGGCGATCACAGCGGCATCGGGGTAACCATCCATCGCGATGGCAACGCCTATTCCACCATGACCGATGCCGACGGCAACT
>CAZHGU010000114.1:0-5395 GCA_964532105.1 uncultured Alcanivorax sp.
GACCGAAAACATCCGCGTCCAGCACCCCCACGCGCGCGCCTTCGTCGCGCAGGGCCAGGGCCAGATTGACCGCCGTGGTGGACTTGCCCACGCCCCCCTTGCCGGAGGCCACGGCGATCACATTGCTTACCCGATCCAGCGCCTTCATGTCGTTCTGGGGCTGATGGGGCACCACGGAGCCGTCCAGCTTGAGTGTCAGCTCACGCTCCCCGATCACGGGGGCCAGGGCCTCGCGTACCCGGCCCTCCAGCGCCTCGCGCAGGCGCTCGACGGGGAAACCGAAGCCCAGTTCCAGCACTACGCGCTCATCCAGCACATGCAGGGCCCGGACCGCGCCCGCGCTCACCGGGTCGCAACCGAGTTCGGGCAGCACCAGCTCGCCCAGGGTCTGTTCAATGGCGGCTTGCGGATCGGACATGGCGTACTCCTTGACCGGTTCGGGCCCGGTTTCGCGGGGATTCCCATGATAGGCCCCGGTCGGGACGCATGAAACCTGTACCCGACGACTCAGGCGTTGGAATGAGTTCCGGTCGACGAATTGGCCCGTTTGTCCGACAATTACCGCGTTTAACACGACTTGCACCCCTACACTGCTAGTATCAAGCGGATGATTCGGCAAGGCCGAGCAGTCAGGAGCCGTCATGAAACGCAGTCTGCGTTCCCTGGAAAAAGACATTCGCGCAGCGAGCACCTATGAAGAATGGTATGCCGCGTGCCGCGAACATGACCGCCTGTCCGGCGCGGACAAGTGGAAACAGGTGGATCGTTCCCCGGATTACGACTACGAGCTGATCCGCAGCCGCCTGGCGCGCATCCAGCGCGCGCGCCAGCGCCGCGACATCAATCAGCTGGTCTTTCACATGCACGAGGGATTGCACGGCAATCTGGGCAATATTTCCAACCCGCGCCTTTACCAGCATTCCATGACCGGCACCAAGCACCTGATCGAGAACTATCTCACCGAGGTGCAGGCGGCACTGGAATATCTGTGTGATCACGAATTCGAGCAATTCCCCCTCAAGCAGAAACTCGATTTCTTCCAGACCACGGGCCAGGCTTTCGGTCAGAGTGCCCTGATGCTCTCCGGCGGCGGCTCACTGGGGCTGTTTCATATCGGCGCCGTCAAGGCACTGTGGGAGCAAAACCTGTTGCCGTCCGTCATCTCGGGCTCCAGTGCCGGCTCCATCATCGCCGCCGTGGTGGGCTCGCACACGGACGGCGAGCTGCGCGAGCGCCTGGAGCCGGAAAACCTCTATCTGGAAGCCTTCAAGTACGTGGGCTGGACCGGCCTGTTCAAGGGCACGCCCGTGCTCGACGGCGATCACCTGGAAGCCTGTCTGGAGGAAAACATCCCGGACCTGACCTTCGAGGAGGCGTACCGCAAGACCGGCCGGGAAATCAATATCACCGTCAGCCCCTATGACCGGCATCAGGAAAGCCGCTTGCTGAACTGGCGCACCTCGCCCCATGTGCTGATCCGCAAGGCCAGTCTGGCTTCCTGCGCCATTCCGGGCATCTACCCGCCGGTGCAGCTCTGGGGCAAGAACATTGACGGCGAGCACGTACCCTATATTCCCGGGCGCAAGTTCGTGGACGGCTCCATCAAGGATGATCTGCCGGTGCGCCGGCTGTCACGGTTGTACGGCGTCAATCACGCCATTGTCAGCCAGACCAATCCCCATGTCGTGCCCTTTCTCTCACGCGAACCGGAACAGCAGGGACTGACCTCGGTGCTCAGCGACTGGGCCTTGCGCAACGTCACCATGAACCTGCGCTACGCACTGGGGCTGTCCCAGCGCTATGTGGAATCCAACGACGCCGGGCTGATGCTGGACAAGCTCCAGTCCATTGTCCGGCAGAAGTATGTGGGCGATATCAACATTGTTCCGCCCCGCCAGCCATTGAGTGTCCTGAAGACGCTGCGCAACCCCACGCTGGCGGATGTGCGCGAGTACATCCGGCTGGGCGAGCGCGCCACCTGGCCGCGCATCGAGATGGTCCAGAACACCACGGCTATCAGCCGGGTCTTCCGGGATTGCATGGCCCGGCTGGATGCGCTGGAGGCACAGCGTCTGGGCGAGGACATCTCGGCCCCGGCGCAATCGAACGCAAGTTGATTGCCCGGGCCGCGGCCCGGGCTTATCATGGGAACAAGGCAAGTACAGGCATCACGGAGGGGGCTCAACGGCCCCGTGAAGCCCGCCTGCCGGAACGGCGGAAGCAGTGCTGTCTCCGTCCCGCTACCATCACGCATGGACAGGTGCATAGTGTGGACGCTTTTCTTCAAACCGGCCCGCTGAACGGATCGCGACCATGATCCGGCGGGTGTTGCAATATCGCCACGAAAACCCCCTGGCATTCCGCCTGATGGGGGCGATCATTCTCGTCAGCTCGGTAATCACGCTGATCGCCGTTTTGCTGCTGCTTGCGCGCGAGTTCGACGAGGGCATAACCGCCATGGAGCGCGACCTGGAGCAGGTCGAACTCACCGCCCTGCCCGGCATCACCCGCAGCCTCTGGAACTTTGATGAAGAGCAGCTCGAGGTCCAGCTGGGCGCGCTGCTGCGCCTGCCGGAAGTCACCGGCGCTGAAGTGGTCTGGGAGGACTGGACGGGCGAGCCCAATTCACTGAGCGTGGGCGAAGTGCCGGAGGAAAGCTCGGCCGATCGCACGCACAGTTACCCCATTATCTACACCCGCCAGGACGGCACCCGCGAGAATCTGGGCAAGCTTCGCGTCTTTATCACCCGGGCACCCATCTATCAGCGCGTGGGCGAACATGCCCTGTTTATCGCGGGCTTTCAGATCGTCAAGACCCTGATCATTGCCCTGGTCATCATTGCCCTGGTGCGCGCGCTGCTGGGCCGGCATCTGCGCAAGATCTCCGGTTATGCGCGCGGGATCTCGCTGAACAACCTGGATGATCCGCTGGAGCTGGACCGGCGCTCCACCAGCCGCGACGAACTTCAGGATATTGTTAACGCCATCAACCAGATGCGTACCACCCTGCAGCGGGACATCGAAGAACGCGAGGCCGCCGAAGAGGCGCTGCGAGCCGAACGCGAGCTCGGTCACCGCGACCGGGAAGAGCGCGCGCGCGCGGAAAGCGCCAACCAGGCGAAAAGCGAATTCCTGGCGACCATGAGTCACGAGATCCGCACACCCATGAACGGCATCATCGGGGTGCTGGATCTGCTGGAACATTCCGAGCTGGAGGAACGTCAGCGCCATTATGTCCAGCTCATGCAGCACTCCAGCGAAAACCTGCTGACCGTGCTCAACGACATCCTGGATTTCTCCAAGATGGAAGCCGGCCAGCTCAAGCTGGATACGGCCCCCATGGACCTGCGCGCGCTGGTGGAGGAATCCGTTACCGCCTTTGCCGGCGTGGCCCATCAGCAGAATCTGGAACTGATCCTGGATGTGCAGCTGCAGACCCTGCGGCGGGTCGAAGGAGACCCCGTGCGCATCCGCCAGATCCTGCTCAATCTGATCAACAATGCCCTGAAATTTACCGCCCAGGGCCATGTGTTGGTCCGTGCGCGCGAGGAGGACGATGCCCGGGTCCATTTCGAAGTGGAAGACACCGGCAGCGGCATTGAACCGGGCAAGCTTGCTCATGTCTTCCAGGCCTTTGCGCAGGAAAACCAGGGCGACAACCGCAGCCATGACGGCACGGGCCTGGGCCTGACGGTATGCAAGCGGCTCACGGATCTCATGGAAGGAGACATCACCGTGAACAGCACCCCGGGGCAGGGCTCGTGCTTCCGGTTCAGCCTGCCCTTGCAGGCGGCCGGTGATCACGAACCGGAAACGTCCGCACCACTGTGGAATCAGAAAGTGCTCGTGTTGTGCAAGCGCGAAGCCACGGGCAGCGCCCTGCGCGGCATGCTGGAGTTCATGGGCGCCGAAGTGGTCACCGGCGGCGACCTCTCCCACCTGGAAATGGGCGGACATTACCACTGGATTCTGGTGGACGATGCCCTGCCCGGTAGCCGCGGTGATCGACGCTCCGGCAACCGCCTGAATCAATGGCGCGACCGGCTCATCATGCTCACCTCCATCGACCAACCCGAAGGGGAAGGCACCACGCTGCACAAGCCCGTGACCGCCACAACCCTGGAGCAGATCCTGCAACCGGGCGAGGCATCACAATCCAGCGAGCCGTCCGGAGAACAGAACCGCTTCGACCATCTCAATGTGCTCGTGGCGGAGGACAACGAGGTCAACCGGGATGTCATCCGCGCCATTCTGGCATCGCTGGGCATTCAGCCCGTGGTCTGTCGCAACGGTGAAGAGGCCGTGGCCGCCTATCGCGCCGCCGGCGGTGCCTTCGATCTCGTTTTCATGGATGTGGAAATGCCCATCATGAACGGTCTGGAAGCGTCCCGCGAAATCCGCAATATCGAGGAACAGGCCGGACTGGCACGGGTGCCGCTGGTGGCCCTGACCGCCCATGTGCTTCAGGAACAGCGTCACAGCATTACCGAAGCGGGACTGGATCACCTGCTCAGCAAACCCGTGCGCAAGGAATCCGTGCAGAAACTGTTGCTGGAGCTGGGCCTGGGCCGGAACCTGCGCGTGGTCTGGTCCAATGATCAGCGCAATCCGGGGCGCTCCGAATAAAACCAATAATGCCCCGCGGGATATCCTTAGTCCGAATTTTTATCGGAAACCCCTTTAATATTACTTTTCAGCCCTCCATATTCAGGGTACTCAGGAAGCACCTGCCAATCAGCAACAGGAGGTACCATGTCTCTCAGACTCGGCGACACCGCACCCGATTTCGAAGCGGACACCACCGAAGGCAAGATCCGGTTTCATGACTGGATCGGCGACAGCTGGGCCGTATTCTTTTCGCACCCGGCCGACTTTACCCCGGTATGCACCACCGAACTGGGTGAAACCGCCAGACTCAAGGAGGAGTTCGCCAAGCGCAACGCCAGGATCATCGCCATCTCGGTGGACTCGGTGGAGGACCACAAGGGCTGGTCCGGCGATATCGAGGAAACCCAGGGTTGCTCGGTAAACTTCCCCATTATCGCGGACACGGATCACAAGGTTTCGCAGCTCTACGACATGCTGCATCCGGGCGAAGGGGATTCGTCCACGGTCCGCTCGGTCTTCCTGATCGATCCGAACAAGAAGATCCGCATGACCCTGACCTATCCCAAGAGCGCGGGCCGCAACTTCGACGAGATCCTGCGCGTGATGGACTCCATTCAGCTCACCGACAAGCACAAGGTGGCCACGCCGGTGAACTGGAAACAGGGCGAGGACGTCATCATCCTGCCCAGCCTGTCCAACGAGGAAGCGGAAAAACTCTTCCCCCAGGGCTGGGAGGAAAAGAAACCCTATCTGCGCATCACCAAGCAGCCGAGCTGACCCACGGCGC
>CAZHGU010000115.1:0-5375 GCA_964532105.1 uncultured Alcanivorax sp.
GGCGACCTATCCGCCCGTGAAGCCGTGGAGGCAGCGCTGACGGAAATCGAGGAACAAAACCCGCGGCTGAATGCGCTCACCTGGCAGGATCACGACCAGGCCCGGCGCCGGGCGGAGGTTATGCCCATGGACCGGCCCTTCGCCGGAGTCCCTTTGCTGCTCAAGGACACCGCGCCCCACGACCTGGCAGGCGCGCCCACGACCGAAGGCTGCGGGGCCTACCGCGAGCGCATCATGGCGGACAACGCCTGGTTCACCCGGAACCTGCTGGACGCCGGCTTCGTGGTTCCGGGACGCACCAACGTGCCCGAGTTCTGCCTCAAGGCCACCACGGAACCACGGGCCTTCGGCCCCACGCGCAACCCCTGGGATCCGGACTTTATTCCCGGCGGCAGTAGCGGCGGCTCGGCGGCGGCCGTGGCCGCCGGCATGGTGCCCCTGGCGACCGCCAGTGACGGCGGCGGCTCCATCCGGATTCCGGCCGCCTATTGCGGGCTCTTCGGTCTCAAGCCCAGCCGCGGCCGGATCAGTCAGGGGCCGAACCGCAGTGAAATCTGGGACGGGCTGTCCAGTGATCATGTACTCACGCGTTCCGTGCGTGACAGCGCTGCCGTACTGGATCTGCTGGCGGGCGAGCACCCCGGCGACCCTTATGGTATTCGCGTCCCGGAAGACAGCTTCGCCCAGCTGGCCCGGCGCCGGCCGGGCCAGCTGCGCATCGCCTTTTCCACACGTTCACCGCTGGGTGGCGAGGTGCACCCGGATCAGGTGCGCGCCACCCGGGAAACCGCCCGGCTCCTGGAGGAACTCGGCCATGAAGTGGAAGAGGCGGAGCCGAATGTGGACGGCCATGCCGTGGCCGCCTGCTATCTCATGGTGTACTTCGGACACATGGCCGCGGAAGCGCGACACATTCGCGAGGAATACGGCAATTCCGCCCTGTCGCAGCTGGAAGCGGACACACGGGCGCTGGCCTTGCTGGGCGACACCTATAGTGCCGGCGAGTATGTGCGCTATCGGGCCCGGTGGAATGATTTCGCCCGCGCCGTCGGCGACTTTCTGAGCCGTTATGATCTTTATCTTACGCCCACCACGGCGCAACCACCCACCCGGGTCGGGGAACAGGACACGCCCATGCTGGATGTGGTGGGCTCAAGAACCATGGCGTCTCTGGGACTGGGACGCCTGGTTCGCGCATCCGGCCGCGTAACCCAGCTGGCGGTACAGGCGCTCAGCCGGGTGCCCTTTCCGCAATTGGCCAATTTCTGTGGCGCGCCGGCCATGTCGGTGCCCATGGGCTGGAGCGAACAGGATCGACTGCCCTGCGGCGTGCAGTTCATGGGCGCGCGCGGCGAGGAGGCGTTGCTGCTGCAGCTGGCCACACAGCTGGAACAGGCCGCTCCCTGGCCCGGGGTGGCCGAACCCGAAGACTAGCAGGCTGATGAAAAACCCCTTGCGCACTCAGCGTGGCCTGAAGCGTGCAGCAGGTGTGCTGTGTCGCGACGGACAGGGTGGTTCCCTTTCCGAGCGACCCGGCCTGAAAACCTGAGCCCGCAACGGGTTTTTCCACAGCCTGCCGGTTTTGCTCATTCGTCATCCACGCCACCGGGGTCGTCATTCTCGTCGAAGGCCCCGCCCTGGCCCAGCAACCGGGCACAGGTGGCCAGCAACCTGCCCACCCGCACCGGCTTGCTGATGAAGGCATCACAGCCGGCATCCAGACAGTCCCGCCGGTTATCGCTCATGACATTCGCCGTCAGCGCCAGAATGGGCACATCCAGTCCACGCTCGCGCACAGCCCGGGCAGTCTGAAAGCCGTCCATGATCGGCATCTGCATATCCAGCACCACCAGATCCGGCGCTCCGTCCCGCTCGATCAGACTCAGCGCCTGTTCCCCGTGTACCGCTTCGGTCACCGTCATGCCCGCGCTTTCCAGCACCTGTTTGACGAAAAGACGATTCACCGTATTGTCCTCCACCACCAGGGCCGTGCCCGCCAGTTCCCGGGTGTCGCCACGATTCGGCGAGGCGGCATCCGCATCCGGATCGGGCCAGAGGAACTGGCTTTCGGGCGCGGCCACGGCGCGTACCCACAGGTGGAATTCGCTGCCCCGATGGGGTTCGCTGTGCGCGGCCACATCCCCGCCCAGCGAACGCGCCAGCTCCCGGGCAATGGCCAGCCCCAGTCCGGAGCCGCCGAAGCGCCGGGTATGGGAGCCGTCTTCCTGGGCAAAGGGCTGGAAGATGGACTCCAGGGTATCCGTGGCAATCCCCACACCGGTATCGCGAACCCGAATGTGCAAGAAGGGCTGGACACCGTCCTCCCAGCCGGCTTCCACTTCCACCCGACCGGCGTCGGTGAACTTCACCGCATTGCCCACCAGATTGATCAGAACCTGGCGCAGACGCAGCGGATCCGTGATCACGCGATCCGGCACGCGGGTGGCGTAGTGCAGCTCGAAGCTCAGTCCCTTTTCCCGGGCACGCAGGGCATGGGTAGCCATGACTTCGGACAACAGTGCGGGCAAGCCGAACTGGCGGTGCTCCACCTGCACCTCGCCCGCCTCGATCCGGGAGAGATCCAGCACATCATTGATCAGCGCCAGCAGCACATCGCCGTTTTCCTGAATAATGTCCAGATAGCGCCGGTGTTGCTCGGCCACGCCGTCCTCGCGCCGCATGAGATCGGTGTAGCCCAGCACCGCCGTCATGGGTGTGCGGATTTCGTGACTGATATTGGCCAGAAAGAGACTCTTCGCCCGGCTGGCGCTTTCCGCGTTTTCGCGCTCGCGGGCGAGTTCGTCCCGCGCGGCGCGAATATTGTCCACCATCTGGTTGAAATCGTCCGCCAGCTCGCCGAGCTCGTCCCGGCCACCCAGTTCCACGCGCCGCGAGAGATCACCGCCGCGCGCCAGCGCGCGCACGGTGCCGTGGAGTCGATCCAGACGCCGGAACACCAGACGGCGCAACATCCACCAGACCGCTGCGGCAACAGTCAAAGCCACCACCAGCAAGAGCAGCGCCGTCCAGAACAGGGTCTGCAATCCCCGGCCGTAGAGCGGATGGGACAGTGTCACGCGCGCGCGCATCAGCACTTCATCGTCATAACTTTCCAGGGGAAAGCTGCCCCGGGCACGCCCCTGCCCCAGACGTTCCACCTGAATATGACGGGCCGCCTGGCTCCCTTCACCTTGCACCGGCACCAGCTCGACCGGCAGCCCCGTGATCCCTTCCAGCTCGCTCGCCACCCGCTCATTCAGCGACACGGCGAAAACCAGCGCATTGCAGCTCGAATCCACCGGTTCCATGGCGAACATGGCGGGACCGCCGTTCATGCGGGTCACGCCCCAGAAGGAATAACAGTCCCGCGCACGGAAACGCTGATGGAGTCGTTCAAGCGGTTGCCGATCAATCCCGCCGCGCAGCCATTGCCCCTCGCCGTCCCGACGAATCACGCCCGCGTGATCGAGTTCCAGCGCGCCCATGCGCTGATCCGGCAGGCGCGGCTCCCCATCCGCCTCGCCGTCGACCCAGGCGCGCAGGTCGGGCCGCGAGGACCAGTCGCGCGCGCGGACATGGAGGCCGGTGAGCATCTGCACCAGGGCATTTTCCACCGTTTCCACATCGCCGCGCACCACCTCTTCCTCATAAGCGAAAAAGCGCGGCATGATCAGAAAATAGACGGCGATCATGCCCACCACCACGGCGGCCACGGCACTGCCGAACAGAAAGATCACCAGACGCTTGCTCAGGCGCATGCCGTTCTCCCTTTCCCCGGAGGGCGCGGCCTGAAGCGCCCGTCTACTGCATTTTGTCGCTCGGCAAGGGAAACCACCCTGTCCGTCGCGACCAAGTACACCAGCTGCACGCTTCAGGCCACGCTGAGTGCGCAAGGTTTTTTCAACAACCTGCTAGCCTAGAGCATATTCTCCCGTGCATAAATGCGGCCCCGCCGCTGCATTCCCATGGTGAAAATCCCGGACGCCGTCCGTATCATGGTGGCCACGAAAAAACGGACCCGGATTGCCCATGCCTGATTCAACGCGTCGCCTGCTGGTCACCAGCGCCCTGCCCTATGCCAACGGCCCCGTTCACCTGGGCCATCTGCTGGAATACATCCAGACCGATATCTGGGTGCGTTTCCAGAAGATGCGGGACACGGACTGTGTCTATGTCTGCGCCGACGACGCCCACGGCACCCCCATCATGCTCAAGGCCGAGGAATACGGCATTACGCCCGAAGAACAGATCGCGCAGGTGCGCGCTGATCACGAGCGCGACTTCGCCGATTTCCTGATCGCCTTCGATGAATACTACAGCACCCACAGCGAGGAAAACCGCGAGCTCGCGGAGCTGATCTATACCCGCAACCGCGACAGTGGCTACATCTCGCAGAAGACCATCACCCAGCTCTACGATCCCGAACGCGGCATGTTCCTGGCCGACCGCTTCGTTCAGGGCAGCTGCCCCAAGTGCGGCGCGGAGGATCAATACGGCGACAACTGCGAAGCCTGCGGGGCCACCTACACGCCCGGCGAGCTGGTGAATCCGCGTTCGGCGCTCAGTGGCGCCACGCCCGAAGAACGTGAAACCACGCAATTGTTTTTCGATCTGCCGCAATTCGAGGGCATGCTGCGCGAATGGCTGGCCTCGGGCGCGATTCGCGAAAGCGTGGCCAACAAGCTGGGCGAATGGCTGGAGGAAGGACTGCAGCCCTGGGACATCAGCCGGGAAGCCCCCTATTTCGGTTTCGAGATTCCCGGCTGGCCGGACAAGTATTTCTATGTCTGGATGGACGCCCCCGTGGGTTACATGGCCGCGCTCAAGCACTACTGCGACCGGGTGGGCCGGGACTTCGCCTCGTACTGGGCGCCGGACAGCGACTACGAGGTCCACCATTTTATCGGCAAGGACATTATCAACTTCCACGGCCTGTTCTGGCCCGCCATGCTGGACGGCGCGAATTTCCGCAAGCCCACGGCGCTGCACGCCCACGGTTTCGTCACCGTCAACGGCGCCAAGATGTCCAAGTCCCGCGGCACCTTCATTACCGCGCGGCACTACCTCGAGCACCTGGATCCGGAATATCTGCGCTATTATTTCGCCGCCAAGATGGTCCCCGGCGTGGAAGACTTCGATCTCAATCTGGACGATTTCGTCCAGCGGGTGAATTCGGATCTGGTCGGCAAGGTGATCAATATCGCCAGCCGCACGGCCAACTTTATCCGCAAGGGCGGCGGCTCCCTGGGCTCGGAGCTGGACAACCCGGCGCTGGTGGATGAAGCGCGCAACGCCGTCGATGAAATCGCCGAGCTCTACGAAACCCGGGAATTCGGCAAGGCCATGCGCACCATCATGGCCCT
Organism: uncultured Alcanivorax sp.; assembly: GCA_964532105.1. Taxonomy (GTDB): domain Bacteria; phylum Pseudomonadota; class Gammaproteobacteria; order Pseudomonadales; family Alcanivoracaceae; genus SLJS01. Next base: position 5,364 of record CAZHGU010000115.1, read on the forward strand.
GGCGGATCAGGC
>CAZHGU010000116.1:0-2562 GCA_964532105.1 uncultured Alcanivorax sp.
AGTGGGGTGTCTTTTTCTTGCTTCGTTCTTTTGGACAAGCAAAAGAATGAAGGCGGCCGCCGGGGCGCGTCCCGGCTTGCCGCCCGCAAGGGCGGCGCTTTCCAGAACACCGGGCAAAAGCAATCCGGGTGGAGAACCCTCCAGCCGCCTCTACCTGGCCGGCTCGTACCCAATCCCCATCCGCCGATACAGATACCCCATGATCCAGGCCGGGCCGATCATCAGGAACTGCAGATCCTTGAAGAAGGACGGCTTCTCGCCCTCGATTTCGTGACCGATGAACTGCCCGATCCAGGCCACCACGAAGATAGCGATACTGGTGTAGAGGATATTCATGCCCGCGCCGTCCAGCGCATAAAGCACCGCCAGGCAGAAGGCGCTGAAGGCCACCATGCCCAGCATGATGTTGCGCGACAGCCGTGCATAGTAGCCGATAATGAACAGCAGGCTCAGGGTGGCCAGATTGGCGAAGGGGATGCCCGCCACGGCTTCGGGCATGGGGATGCTCCAGAGCAGGCCCACCACGGAGAAGAAAATCAGGGGCACACAGACAAAGTGAATCTTCTTGTTGGTCGGGTTCTTGTGACTGGCACCGTATTCGGTCAGCCAGTCATTGATGGTGCGTGCGGTCATGATGTTGCCTCCTCCCTGTCTTGATTTGTACGAGCGTACCACTAGATACAGACAGCTTAAAGATGTATAGCCGCCATGAAGGCCGTTCTGACGACGGAACACAAGAGCATGTCGTCAGTTCACAACGGCGGCATGATGGGGAAGTAATGATCCAGAAGCAGGCCGGCAAAAAGGGCGAAAAGGTAGGTAATGGAATAGCCGAAGGTTTTCATGGGCAGGCGCGGGTTGTCCGTAAAGCGCAGGCGCACGGCATGGACCAGAAAGATGGTCCCCAGGACCACGGCGAAACCCAGATAGATGAGCCCGCTCATGCCCGTGAGATAAGGCAGCAGGGAAGCGATGAACAACAGGATGGTGTAATAGAGCACCGTGCGGCGGGTGAAGTGGGTGCCGTGGGTGACCGGCAGCATGGGCACTTCCGCCTGGGCGTATTCGTCCCGGCGGTGAATGGCCAGGGCCCAGAAGTGCGGCGGTGTCCAGACGAAGATAATGAGCACCAGCAGCCAGGCATAGGGATGGAGTTCGCCCGTGACGGCGGTCCAGCCCAGCAGTGGTGGAATGGCGCCGGCGAGGCCGCCGATGACAATGTTCTGGGGCGTGGCGCGCTTGAGATAAAGCGTATAAACGAAGGCGTAACCCACGAAACCGAAGAGCGTGAGCCAGGCGGTGAGCGGGTTCACCAGCACATAGAGCACGGCCATCGCGATCACGGTCAACACACAGGCGAAGGCGATGGCATGGACGGGCTGAATGCTGCCGGCCACCAGGGGACGGCGCTCGGTGCGCTTCATGAGCGCATCGATCTTCTGGTCCATGATCTGGTTGATCGCCGCCGAGGCCATCATGGCCAGGCTCAGCCCCGCCACCGCCGGGATCAGTATGGCGAGAGGCACCATGCCGGGCGGATGGGTGGCCAGGAACATGCCTACCACGGCGGTGACCATGAGCAGGGCCACCACCCCGGGTTTGGTCAGCGCGAGAAAATCGCGCCAGCCGGCCCGGGAATGTTCGGCTTCTTCATTCATGGCACCCTCCGCTCGGGTTCGCGGTAAATGGCACGCAGGAACAGCACCAGCGAGACCAGCAGTAGTACGGCGACGAAGTTGTGTCCCACGGCCACGGCCAGCGGCACGCCGAAGATCACATTGGACACGCCCAGGCCCAGCTGGATCAGCAGCAAGCCACCAATCACACCGGCAAAGCCGGTGAAGAAATCACAGCGGGCCCGGCGCCAGACACGGGCACAGAGCCCGCCCACCAGCAGGAATACGGCGACAGCGCCGAAGCGGTGCAGCACATGGATGGTGGTGCGGGCTTCGTGGTCCAGCACGCCGAATTCATAGTCGCCGCGCTCGCCCAGGGTGTGGCCCCAGAACCGGAAGGCCTCGGCGAAATCCAGTTTGGCGGTCCAGTCTCCCTCGCACACGGGCAGTTCCGTGCAGGCCACGGCGGCATAGTTGGCCGTGGTCCAGCCACCCAGCGCAATCTGCAGAATCACGGCGGCAAGGGCCAGCCAGGCCGGCCGCCGGAGCGCGCGCACGTCGCAGTCATTGATAAAGCGCGGCCACCGATAGAGCCGGGCGGCGAACCAGGCGAGCAGGATGAAGGTGGCGAAGCCGCCCAGCAAGTGCAGCATGACGATGGTGGGATGCAGGCCCAGGGTCACGGTCCACATGCCCAGCAGGCCCTGGAAGATCACCAGCGCCAGCAGGGCCAGCGGTAATGCCGCGCGTTCGCCGGCGACGCGTCGACGGTAGAGACTGATCCCCGCCATGCCGGTAATCAACAGGCCCAGGGTGGCAGCCACATAGCGGTGCACCATTTCCGGCACCGTCTTGTGGGCTTCGCGCAGCGCGCCGGGATCGACCATGCGAAGCCCGGCACCGACGCCGCCAGGGCGTCGGGGAAGGAGCGACCGGCGGCCAGGAC
>CAZHGU010000116.1:2572-5314 GCA_964532105.1 uncultured Alcanivorax sp.
GTCTTGTTCGCCTCGCGCAGCGCGCCCGGCTGTTCCCGGTTGTGCTGCTCCACATGCTCGATGGCATCGCGTACATCCAGATGGCCATAGCAGCCCGGCCAGTCGGGACAGCCCAGTCCGGCGTCGGCCAGCCGGGTCCAGGCGCCCAGTACGATCACCACGGCGGCCAGCCCGAGCGCGGCCAGTGTCAGCCCGCGCAGCCAGTACTCGGACCGGGCCCGGTTCGCAGGATGCTGATTCAAATCCGGGATCCTTTCAGGGTTCGCTTGAGATCGGCATGGATGCCGTCCGCTTCTTCGAGCAGGCTTTCCTTGTCTTCATGGGTGGGATACCACATGAAGATCTGCCCGTCCGGCGCGACCAGGTACAGATGGTGCAGGGGGTCGGCATCCGGTGCTTCAAAGGCGGGTGCCAGCACCTCGCGCAGGATGCCGGCCTCGCCCCGCAGCTCCACCATGGAACCCAGCTTTTCGTCCATGAACTCTTGCAGTTCCGTGGACGGCGGTGTGGTGTGCACCAGGATCAGCCGCAGCCGGTCGGCATCCCGGGACAGCGACTGACGCAGGCGCGTCATCAGATAAAAGAGCGCATTCCTGCAGCCGCGTTCACATTCCTTGTCGGCGAGATACATGAGCGACCATTGCCCGCTCATATCCTCGCCGGTCCAGTCCTGTCCGTCCTGCGTGGTCAGGTCCAGTTCTTTGACGGGAATATGGGGTGTGATCAGTGTGCCCCGGTTCACCCTGTTCATTTCGGACGGATCGATCAGGAAACGTCCGGCCAGGGCAAAGGCAATGAAAATGCCCGCCATGGCGCCCAGCACCAGAACATTGCGGCCGCGTTGCGTCATGGCCCATTACTCCTGTCGATGACGGCGGCGCCGGCCGGCGAGCCAGAAGAGCACGGGCGTCAGCGCCGCCATGGCGAACCATTGCACGGCATAGGCATAGTGCCGTTGCGGTCCCATGCGCCGCTGTGGCCATTCGCGCGGCAATTGCGCGCCGCGCTGCGGGCCCGTGTCCGGTGCCAGCCGGACGATAAAGGGCGCTAATTCTACCTCAAGATGGCGCTCCAGTGCTGCCCGGTCGATGCGCTGTACCCGCAGCGGCCAGTCCTCTTGCGCCAGTCGGTCCTCGCGCAGCACCAGGTTCTTTTCCTCCTGGACATGAGCATGGCCCCGGATGCGGACTTCGCCGTTCACCTCGGGGATGTCCGGCAGGATCTGGCGGTCGGGGCCGCGGGGCAGCCAGCCGCGATTGACCAGCACGTCCTCGCCGGAGCGGGTGTGGAACAGGGTCAGCAGGTGATAGCCCGCGCGGCCGTCGCGTATCCGGTTGTCGACCAGAATGGAAAACCGGCTGTCGAACCGGCCCCGGTCTTCGACCGGATAATGGGCCGGGTCCTCCATTTGCGTCAGACGCGCCACCGGGCGGGGTGGCGCTTCGGCACGTTCTTTCATGCGACCGGCCATGGTTTTTTTCTGCGCCGCGCGGTCGAGTTGCCAGAGGCCGAGCCCCGCAAGCGCGGCGGTAACCAATACGGCCAGCAGGGAAGCGAGCCAGCGGGTGCGCCGAGTGGACCCGGAAAAAAACGGAATGGCCATGATGGGCGCTGCCAGGGGCTGCTTTGCTTTATGATGAGCGCCTATTGTAGCAAAGAAGCGATGCGAACCATGTGGTGGGTCAAGCTGATTGTAGTGGTGTTGCTGGTGGCGGCCGTGGTGGCGCTGTTTCGCGCGCTGATGGCGCTGGTGCGCAATGAAAGCGGCGGCCGCAAGACCATGCAGGCGCTGGCCTGGCGCGTGGGATTTTCCGTAGCGGTGTTTCTGTTTCTGCTGTTTTCCATGTATATGGGCTGGGTTCAGCCCCACGACGTCAATCCCACCGAGCGCCAGGGCGAGAAGATCGCGCCCGGGGAATCCTCCGAATAATAAAGTAGGCCATTCCATGAAAAAGGGGCGCCCGAAGGCGCCCCTTTTTGCGTCGCGCGATCGCCGCCGTCAGAGCCAGTACACGGTAACGAAGAGGAAGAGCCAGACCACGTCCACAAAGTGCCAGTACCAGGCCGCGGCTTCCCAGCCGAAGTTGTTGTCCGGACTGAAGTGGCCTTTCAATACCCGCAGGAACATCACGATCAGCAGGATGGTGCCCAGAGTCACGTGCAGGCCGTGGAAGCCCGTCAGCATGAAGAACAGGGAACCGTAAATACCGGCATCGAGCGTCAGGCCCATGTCCTGATAGGCGTGGATGTATTCTTCCACCTGGAAGAACATGAACAGCGCCCCCAGCAGGATGGTTACGCCCTGAAAGAGGATCAGCCGCTTGCGGTCGTTTTCCAGCAGCGCGTGGTGCGCAATGGTCAGCGTAATGGAGCTGGCCAGCAGAATGGCCGTGTTCAGCGCCGGCAGACCCCAGGCGCCCATGGCCTGAGTGGTTTCGCCGGACGGCGTTTCCGTCAGCGGCCAGATGGCCTGAAAGGACGGCCAGAGCAGTTCATGGGTCATGGCATTGCTGCCCGCACCGCCCAGCCAGGGCACCACCAGCCAGCGGACATAGAAGAGCGCGCCGAAGAAGGCGGCGAAGAACATGACTTCGGAGAAGATAAACCAGAGCATGCCCTGGCGATAGGAAATGTCCATCTGGGTGCTGTGCAGTCCGCTCAGGGATTCGCGGATGGTGTCGCGCCACCAGTCGAACAGGGTCACGATCATCCAGACGGCGCCGGCGGCCAGCACCCAGTGCC
>CAZHGU010000117.1:0-5307 GCA_964532105.1 uncultured Alcanivorax sp.
GCCCGCCCGGGCCCGTGCCCGGCAACGCTTCGCCGCCCGGCAGGAAGCGGCCGGCGGGACGGCCCCCGCCGGGACCAGTGCCTTCGCGGGCGAAACAGCGGGCGTTGCGGCAAGTCCGGTCACGGCCCGGGACGTGGGGCGGGTCACCCCGGCGAATCTGGGCTATGCCCACAGCATCCATGAATCCATTCCGGCCGATTTCCGTCGCCAGCTGCATGAAGCCGGCGGCGCGAGCTATGCCCTCTACGCGCTGGCGCTGACCGCCAGCAACTCTGATCCCCGGGAACTGGTGCCGCTGGTGACCGACAACAAGGTGGAACAGCAGGTGATTCTGGACATGGCCGACACCCTGAACGGACTGGGTACGCGCCTGCGCCTGCCGGTGCTGGATCTGGCCCTGCCCACACTCAAGCGCCAACCGGAAGCCGAGCGCCGGGCGCTGGTGGCACGTCTGAATCAGCTGGTGCGCGCGGACCGCAAGATCAATCTGTTCGAATTCGCCCTGATGCGACTGGCGGCGGATCACCTGGACGAACACGCCGGACGGCGCCGCCGGGTGCGTTTTCATCGTCTGGCCCCGGTACAGGCGGATTGCCGTCTGTTGCTTTCGCTGATCCTGCATGCCGGCGGCGTAAGCGGCGAAGAAGCGGAAGAGATTTTTCAGCGTTCGGCCAGCGGCCTTTTGCCCGAAGGCACGACCCTGCTGCCGCGCGCCGAATGCCGGCTGGACCGGCTGGACGCCTCGCTGAAACGCCTGCAGGGCCTGACGCCGCTGTTGCAGTCCCCGGTGGTGGACGCCTGCGCCTTTGCCGTCACCGCCGACAATCGGGTCCAGGTGGCCCAGGCGGAATTGCTGCGCGTGATCTGCACCCTGCTGGATTGCCCCATGCCGCCGCTGTTCGACGCCGATGACCCGTCGGCCATCCGTTCATCTTGACGCGCACACCGATCATCCGGATATTTGAAGACTCCAGTGGCCTGAATACCGAGCTCCGGGTTACAACAAGGAGCGAGCAAGGCAGGAACTTCACCATGGAATTCGACAAGGCGAGTGAACAAAACGCCTGGAACGAGGTCGAGGACACCACCCGCAAGGTACGCGCGGGGGACGTGGAACACCCCGGGGTGGTGGACTGGTTCCGCCAGCAGGGCGTGGACCCGGAACACTCGGTGTTTCCCGCACTGGCGCTGTTCGATGACGGCGTCTATTTCGGCACCCTGGTGGATCAGGATCGACGCGTGTTCGAGTACTTCGTGGACCTGGAAGAGCCGGACGACGGCGAATTCGAGGACGTGACCGCCGAACTCGGCCCCAAGGAACCCGGCCACACCGAAGCCGATATCACGGACCGGATCACCATGGCCCTGGTCTATTACGACCACAGAATAAATGTAGCCGCTTAAACAGAGACCACAGAGAAGGAATCATTACGATCTCTGTGACCTCTGTGCTCTCTGTGGTGAAGATCACGACCGGCAGGCTTTTGACGACACCCTCTTTTCAGGCCGAGGCCGGCAGGGCCGGTACATGGCTGTGCAGGAACCAGCGCTCGGTCACTACCCGCCGGGTAAACCAGTGAGTGCGCATCAGCGGCCGGGCGACCCATTGCTTGAAGCCTGCCAGCGTGGGCTCGTCCGGCTCGTTTCGGGCGCGCTGCCCGAAACGTTGCTCCATGCGCTCGCTGTATTCCGTCAGCGGCGCGCCCCGGGTCAGGGTATCCGCGGCCAGCAGGGCCGATTCCACGGCCGTGCGGATGCCCTCGCCGCTCTGGCTATAGGCCAGGCCAGCGGCGTCGCCTACCAGCAGCACGTCGTCGCCCACCAGCGGCCGCAGGGCATGGTCATAGAGCAGATAGGCGTGGCCCTTGTAGCGCTCGGGCATGTCGGCGGGTAGCCGGCCGCTGTCGGCCATGTCTTTGACAAAGGCGTCCAGATGATCGCCCAGGCGGTGATTGTCCTCGCGGCCCAGGCCCACATTCAGCCAGTCGCCCTTGCGGAAAATCCAGGCGTAGCCCTTCAGATCCCGGCAGAACCACAGTTCCGGCTGATCCTCGGGCACCGGGCAGGCGCGCGCCTGCTCGGCGTTCATGGGGAACTCCACTTCCTTGGCGGTAACGGCGCGTTCATGCCCGCCCGGGCCGTCGCCCAGCCGGCTCGCCACGGGGCAGAAATGCCCGCCCGCACCCACGAGCCGGGGGGCGCGGTAGCGGCCGTTGACCGTCCAGCCCTCCGGACCCTGCTCCAGGGATTTCACCTTCTCGCCCGTGGCCAGTTCGGCACCGGAACGGTTCAGCAGATACGCATCCAGTTCATAACGGCGGATGCCGTAGCTGACCGGTTCGTCGCCGTGGAAGTTCTCCACGGGTTTCTGGCCCATGAGCCCGATGCGGAAGCGGTGAATGGGCTGGAGCACCCGTTCACGGGCGTAGTCTTCCAGGTCCACGTTCAGATAACGCATCACCGCCGGCGTCACCCAGCCGGCACAGGTCTTGTCCCGGGGAAAATCCGCCTTGTCCACCACCAGCACCCGCCAGTCCTGATTCACCAGCGCGCGCGCCAGGGTGGAGCCGGCAGGGCCGCCGCCCACAATGATCAGATCGTAATCTGTCACGTCCGACCTCCCGGCTCGGTCGCCGGCTGGCCATAGAGATAGCGCCGGTTCCAGGGCAGCTCGTTGTTGTCCGCCGGCGCGAAGGTGGCCTGGAAGAGCTGCAGCGTACCCACCCGGAAGGACGCGATGGAACCGGCCAGATAGAGCCGCCAGGCGCGCACGAATTCCTCGTCGTACCAGGAACGCACCTGATCCTCATGGTGGTCAAAGCGTTCCAGCCAGTGTTCCAGCGTCTGCGCGTAATGCAGGCGCAGGTTCTCCACATCCTGCACGGAGAGTTTTGCCGACTGGAACAGATCCATGAACTCGCCGATGGCGGGCGGATGCGCGCCGGGGAAGATGCGCTTCTCGATCCAGGCGTTCATGCCCACCGGGCGATTACGCCCGATGGTGTGAATCAGGCCGCGCCCGGCCGGATCCAGACAGCGCTCGATCACCCGGGCCAGTTCCGCATAGTTGGACGGCCCCACATGCTCGAGCATGCCCACGGAGACAAAGGCATCACAGTGGCCGTCGATGTTGCGGTAGTCATCCTCGATATACTGCACGCGATCGTCCAGACCTTCTTCCTTCGCCTTTTGCCGGGCGAAGTCCAGCTGTTCCCGGGAGATGTTGTAGGAACGCACCCGGACGCCGTATTCGCGGGCCATGTAGCGCGCCAGGCCGCCCCAGCCGCAACCGGCCTCGATGACTTCCTGACCGGGCTGAAGCTGGAGCTTGCGGCAGACGTGTTCCATCTTGGCCCGCTGGGCCTGTTCCAGGGTCAGCTCCGGCGTCTCGAAATAGGCGCAGGTGTACTGCATGGCCTCGGTATCGAGCCAGAGCTGATAGAAGTCGTTGCCCAGATCATAGTGATGATGAATGTTCTTGCGCGCGGCGCGCTGGCTCGCGCCCGCCTGCGGGCGCGGCTCCAGGAACCGGTTCACCAGCGCCGGCCGGTCGCCGCTGGCGCTGTGGAGGCTGCCGAACAGGGTTTCCAGCACATCGGGCAGACGCCCGTCGATATGAATGCGCCCGGCGCTGAACAGATCCCCGAAGCCCATGTTGGGCTGGCTCGCCAGATGATAGAGCGCGCCCCGGTCCTCGATCCGGATACGCCCTTCGCTACCCTCGGGCCCCACGCCGGCCCCGTCCCAGAGTTCGATACGCAATGGCGGCGAGCCCACCATGCGCCACAGGGTCTGCAGCATGCGGCGCTCCATGGCCCGGGACGAGCCGCCGGACAGCGCCCGCAGGGAACCCGAGTTTCCATTCCGGCGTGTCACCGCCTCCGAAGAGGACCTGGACATGATTCCCTCCTTATTCCATTTCCTTGGTGCCCAATATGGCGTTTTGAAAGTCCAACGCCAACCCGGCCCCAATCCCGGGGCACCGCGCCACTCATATCAGTATAAAAAATAGCTTGCCCGCCCGAAAACGCAAGCCCGCGGATTGCGGGACGGTTCACGACCACGCTTGATGCGGGTCAACGCCCAACAAGTACGACTCATACTTTTTTATGAGGCGGAGCGATACGGCAAATACGTCTCGGCCTCGCGCTGGTAGGCGCGGACGGCCTCCGCCTCCCGCCGGCAGAAATCGGCCACCGGATCGCGCAAACGTGGCTCGCGCAAATAGTGCAGCGAGTACGTAATGACCGGCTCGAAACCACGCAGAATCTTGTGCTCGCCCTGCACGCCCGGATCGAATTCCCGGAGGCCGCGTTCAATGGCGAAATCGATGCCCTGGTAATAGCAAAGCTCGAAGTGCAGCACATCGTATTCGCGCAGACAGCCCCAGTAACGCCCGTAGAGTCGTTCGTCATCGAAGAAATAGAGCGCGGCCGCTACCGGATCACCGGCGTCGAAGGCCATGACCATCATGAGCTGATCCGCCAGATCCCCCGCGATCCGCCGGAAAAAGGCCGGCGGCAGATAGGGGCGCTGTCCGTGCTTGTAATAGGTATCGGCATAGAAACGCTCGAACGCCTGCCACCAGTACTCGTCGATGCCGCTGCCGGTACGGCGTTCCACCGACAGCCCCTGCTCATCAATGCGGCGGCGCTCGCGGCGCAGGCTCTTGCGCTTGCGCGAGACCAGGGTCCCCAGGAAATCGTCAAAGCTGTCGTAGCCGTAATTGAACCAGCGGAAATGACAGGCCTCGCGCTGGATCAGCTCCAGTTCTTGCAGTGCCGTCCGGGTGGCTTCGTCCGGAAAGAGCAGATGCCAGCCGGACGCACCCTGCTCGACCAGGCTCTGTTCAATCCGCGACCACAGCGCCTGCGGCTCGGGCGCGGTGCCGCGCCAGCGCGGCCCGGTCACGGGGGTAAAGGGAATGGCGGTAACCAGCTTGGGATAATAGGACAGTCCGCTGCGGTGCCAGGCGTCGGCCCAGGCAAAATCGAAGACATATTCGCCCCGGGAGTGCTCCTTGCGGTAGAGCGGCATCCAGAAATCGTCGTCTTCCAGATGCGCCGGCGTCCAGCCCGTGGCGGCGCTCACCGCGCCGCTGTCCTCCAGGGCCTGGTGAAAGGCGGGCAGCAGGAAAGGGTAGCGGGCGCCGGATTCAAGGCGGGATGGCATGTCTTTCTCTCAAGGCTTCGTTACAATGGCCGCTTCGCCTCGGGGCCCTTTCAGTCCGACAGCCCCGGCGCGCGCTTTAGTCATAATAACCGTGTTCCAACAAGGTAGTGTCAAGATGCAAGCTTCTCGATGGCT
>CAZHGU010000118.1:0-5306 GCA_964532105.1 uncultured Alcanivorax sp.
AGCCCTGGGCGTGGCCGAACTGCCCAAGGGGGCAGGCGTGGAGATGGATGCGGTGATGGTGATTGACTGAGCAATCAGTCAATCACCAGTAGCAAGAGGCAAGTAGAAAGTAGCAAGAAAAAAAGTTGGGCCGCGCTCCGCGCGGCCCACTCATTATTCCTTGCCCCTTGCCCCTTGCGCCTTGCCACTGGTACGAAGTACCTCTTCGTACCCTGTCCGATAATCCGGATACCGAAGCTCAAAGTCCGATGCCTCGATATAGCGGCTGCGCACACGCTTGCCCGCAGGTGAGCCGTCCAGAGGAAGTTTGAGCGGGCGGCCCAGCTGCTCGCCCAGCCAGTTCAGGACTTCGTAATTCAGGGCGGGATGGCCGTCGGTGCCCACCACCACCGAGGGCTGCATCTCGCCCGCCAGCCAGTCCTCGCCCAACCGGGTGAGCAAGCGCACGCAGTCGGTGCGGTGGATACGATTACTCCAGCGCAGCGCCGGCGGTTCCTCGCCATCGTGGATAGCCTCGGCCTGACGCACCAGCCGCTCACTGTCCGGCCCGTAAATGCCGCTGAAGCGCACCACCGTAGCCAGCGCCCGGATGGAGATTTCCTCTTCCGCGGCCAGCAGGATCCGGCCGTTATAGCGTTCCGGGCCCGGCGGCGTGTCCTCGTTTACCTCCACATCACCGTCGCCGTAAACGGCCGTGCTGGAGACAAAGACCACGGGCGGCATGGGCTGCTGTTGCACCAGTTGATCGAGCAAACGCTGCGGCGCTTCCAGAAAGGCCCGGCGGTAGCCCTGCTCGGAACGCTCGGCCGGCGTGAGGATGATATAGACCAGATCCACCCGGTCGGGCGGCAGCAATACCGCGCCCTCGTTCAGGTCGCCGGTATAGAGATCAATCCCCTCCGGGCCCGCATTGCGGCGGCGAATGGCACTGACACGGTGGCCCGCGTCTCGCCAGTGAACGGCCAGCGGCCAACCCAGATCGCCCAGGCCGGCTATCAGAATGTGCGCCACTGCGGTTCTCCTCTGCGGGCCCCGAACCGAACGTTCACTCAGGGGGCATTCAGTGATTCCGGGGGCTTTACTTTGCCGATATAAAGGCTACCTTATGATGGCATGACACTGACAGAATTACGCTATCTCGTCGCCCTGGCCCGCGAGCGCCATTTCGGCCGCGCGGCCGAGGCCAGCCATGTGAGCCAGCCCACGCTCAGCGCCGCCATCCGCAAGCTGGAGGAGGAGCTGGGCATGCCGCTGTTCGAGCGCCGTCCGCGCGAGGTCAAGGTCTCGCCCGAGGCGGAGGCGCTGGTCGCCCAGGCCCAGCGTATTCTGGAGCAGGTGGAGCAGCTGGAACAGATGGCCCATGAACGCCACGACCAGCTGGGCTCGCCGCTGCGCGTGGGGGCCATCTTCACGGTCGCGCCCTATCTGCTGCCGGTGCTGGTGCCGCGCGTGCGCGAAGACGCCCCGGAGATGCCGCTCTTCATCGAGGAAAACTACACCCATGTCCTGCGCACCAAGCTCGAGCGCGGCGACCTGGACGCCATTATCGTGGCGCTGCCGTTCTCCGGCGGCGGACTGGTGCGTGCCCGGCTCTATGAGGAGTCCTTCTCCGTGCTGCTGCCGGCGGATCATCCCTGGACCGTCCAGGAGACCATCAGTCCGGATCAACTGCTGGACGAAACCCTGTTGCTGCTGGGCGAAGGGCACTGCTTCCGTGATCAGGTGCTGGAGCTGTGTCCCGCCATTGATTCCGAGCGCCAGAAGAACCTGGTCCAGATCGAGGGCGGTTCGCTGGAGACCCTGCGCCACATGGTGGCTTCGCGCATGGGCATCACGGTGCTGCCGGATTCCGCCGTCCATCACAACAACTATGAAAGCGGCACCTTCGCCGTGCGCCCCTTTGCGCAACCGGTGCCGTCACGCACCATTGCGCTGGTCTGGCGCGACAGCTTCCCGCGCCCGCGGGCCATCGAGGTGCTGCGCCAGGCCGTGCCGAAGGAGGGGCTGATCCCGGGCGCCACAATCTGATGAACAACCGACCGGTCACCGAACTCAAGGGGGCCGGCCCCCGTCTGGCGGAAAAACTCGAACGGCTGGGCATCCACACCTGCGAGGATCTGCTCTTCCATCTTCCCCTGCGCTATCAGGACCGCACCCGGGTGACCCCCATCGGCGGACTGCGGCCCGAGCAGACAGCGGTGATCGAGGGCCGGGTCATGGCCGCGGACGTGGTGTATGGCCGCCGCCGCTCCCTGCTGGTGCGCGTGGGCGACGGTACGGGCATGATGTCCCTGCGTTTTTTCCACTTCAGCGCGGCTCAGAAAGCCTCGCTGGAACCGGGGCGCTCGGTGCGCGCCTTTGGCGAGGCCCGCCCCGGCGCCTCGGGGCTGGAGCTCTATCACCCGGAATACGAAAGCGCCGCCGGGGAACTGGCGCCGCTGGAGAAACGCCTTACCCCGGTCTATCCCGCCACCGAGGGGGTCTCCCAGCCACTTCTGCGCCGGCTGGTGGACCAGGCTTTGCGGGCCATGGAACAGGACCCGCCGCGGGACCTGATTCCGCCGTCGCTGACCGGTGAATCCCGGCTGCCGTCACTGCAACAGGCGCTGACCACCCTGCATGCCCCGTCCCCGGACGAGGATGTGGACACGCTGCTGGCGGGCACCCATCCCGCCATCCAGCGGCTCGTGATCGAGGAACTGGTGGCCCACCAGCTGGGCCTGCTGGAAAAACGCGCGGGCCAGCGCCGTTACGAGGCGCCGGTTCTGGAAGGCACACGTCTGGTGCAACAGCTGCTGGACCATCTGCCCTTTGCACTCACCGGCGCCCAGCAACGCGTGATCGACGAAATCCGGGCGGATCTGGCCGCGGGCGAGCCCATGCTGCGTCTGGTGCAGGGGGATGTGGGCTCGGGCAAGACCCTGGTGGCCGCCGCCGCGGCGCTGATCTGCATCGAGAGCGGCTACCAGGTGGCGCTCATGGCGCCCACCGAGGTGCTGGCCGAGCAGCATCTGCACAACTTCCGCGCCTGGCTGGAGCCGCTGGGCCTGGACGTAGTCTGGCTCGCCGGCAGCCTCAAGGGCAGGGCGCGCGCGGACGCACTGGAGGAGATTGCCGACGGCCGCGCGGCCCTGGTGGTGGGCACCCACGCGCTCTTTCAGGAGAGCGTGACCTTCCGGCATCTGGGCCTGACCCTGATCGACGAGCAGCACCGCTTCGGCGTGCACCAGCGCCTGGCCCTGCGCGAGAAGGGCCGCCGGGACCGGCAGGTGGCCCATCAGCTGGTGATGACCGCCACCCCCATTCCCCGGACCCTGGCCATGAGCGCCTATGGCGATCTGGACACCTCCGTGATCGACGAGCTGCCGCCCGGGCGCCAGCCCATTGAAACCCTGGCCCTGCCGGACAACCGCCGGGACGAAGTGGTCGAGCGCGTGCGCCGCGCCTGCCTGGACGGCGCCCGGGTCTACTGGGTCTGTACGCTGATCGAGGAATCCGAGGCGCTGCAGGCCAGCGCCGCGGAAGATAGCGCAGCCGCCCTGGCCGAGGCCCTGCCGGAGCTGGAAGTGGAACTGGTGCACGGGCGCATGAAGCCCGCCGACAAGGCGGAGCGCATGGAGCGCTTCGCCAGCGGCAACGCCCGGGTGCTGGTGGCTACCACCGTGATCGAGGTGGGCGTGGATGTGCCCGAAGCCACGCTCATGGTCATGGAAAACGCCGAGCGCCTGGGCCTGGCCCAGCTGCACCAGCTGCGCGGCCGGGTGGGGCGGGGCGCCGAGCGCAGCTACTGTGTGCTGCTCTATCAGGGCCCGCTGTCCGAAACCGCGCGCCGGCGCCTGCAGGTCATGCGCGAAACCAGTGACGGCTTCCGCATTGCCGAGGAGGATCTGCGCCTGCGCGGGCCCGGCGAATGGCTGGGTACCCGTCAGGCGGGCGACCTGGCCTTTCGCATCGTGGATCTGCTGCGTGACGAGCACTGGCTGGAACCGGCACGGGATATGGCGCAACGTCTGCGCCGGGATCACCCCGAAACCGTGCCCGAGCTGCTGCGGCGCTGGGTGCGCGGCGGCGAAGCCTATGCCGAGGTCTGAAGACTCTTTCCCAAAACGAGGAGAGGCTATTCCGTGCGCACGTCGATCCGGTTCGTATTGTCGGAGCCGGATTCGTCATCGTCCGGGCTGCGCCGCATGCCGCAGGCGACACACTCCATCCAGACACTGTCCCCGTCAATGCAGCGCTGGATTTTGTCCACGGCACCGCAATCCGGACAGGCCGCACCCGCGATAAAACGCCGCTGCACGGTCATGTCGTCTCGCTGCGCAGCATGCGGATCACGGGCGCGGTATCGGGCCGGGCGCCGCGCCACACGAACCAGGACTCGGCGGCCTGTTCCACCAGCATGCCCAGGCCATCGGCCACCTCGGCCGCTTTCGGTCGCGCCCAGGCGACAAAGGCGGTGTCGCCGGTACCGTAGAGCATGTCATAGGCGCAGCCGCGCCCGGAAAAGAGTTCTTCCGGCAGGGGCGGCAGCTCGCCCTGCAAACCGGCGGAAATGGAGTTGATGACGATGTCGAAGTGCCCGCGCAGATCGGCCAGGCCGCAGCCATAGACCGGGATGCCGGCACCACTGAAGTGCTCGGCCAGCGCCTCGGCCTTGTCCACGGTGCGGTTGGCGATCATGACCTCGTCGGGTTCTTCCGCCAGCAGGGGGCCGAGCACGCCGCGCACGGCGCCGCCGGCGCCCAGGATCAGGATGCGGGTTCCTTCGATTTGCCAGTGGCGGTTGCGCCGCATGTCGTGTACCAGACCGGCGCCGTCGGTGTTGTCACCATGAAGGCCGTGATCCTGATCCCGCCAGAGGGTGTTCACCGCCTCCGCCCGGCGCGCGCGCTCGGTGGTGCGCCCGCACAGCCGGAAGGCTTCTTCCTTGAAGGGCAGGGTGACATTGGCGCCGTCACCGCCATTGACGAAGAATTCCTTCACCGCGCCGGCAAAACCGTCACGCGGCGCCTCGATGCGTTCATAGGTGACCTCGTCATAGCCCTGCCGGGCGAACGCCTGATGGATCTCCGGCGAGCGCGAGTGGGCGACCGGATTGCCGAAAACCGCGTAGCGATGGCTCATGGATTGTCCTCGTTCAGCCAGTCCCGGGGATGGAGAAAGCGCTCCGTCAGAGCCGCCTCGGCGCTGCCGGGCTCGAACTGCCGATTATAATCCCAGCGCGCCAGCGGGGGCAGTGACATCAGGATGGATTCGGTGCGCCCGCCGGATTGCAGGCCGAAGAGCGTGCCCCGGTCATAGACCAG
>CAZHGU010000119.1:0-5291 GCA_964532105.1 uncultured Alcanivorax sp.
TCACGTCTCGCACGCGAACAACAAGGTGAAGCGCCGGTTCGAGCCGAACCTGCACTATCATCGTTTCTGGGTGGACGGCGAGAACCGTTTCGTGCGGCTGCGGGTATCCACCCGGGGCATGCGCATCATCGACAAGCAGGGCATCGAAAAGGTGCTCTCCGATATCCGCGCGCGCGGCGAAAAAGTCTAGGAGAGATGAGTCATGGCTGCTAACCCCATTCGCGAAAAGATCCGGCTGGTCTCCACCGCCGATACCGGCTATTTCTACACCACCACCAAGAACAAGCGTAACCATCCGGAAAAGATGGAAACGAAGAAGTTCGACCCGGTGGCCCGCAAGCACGTCACCTTCAAGGAAGCCAAGATCAAATAGGCACGGCGAAGCCGGCCCGATCCGCTCCCGAAAACCCGGTCTTACGCCGGGTTTTTAATTCCAGAGTCGCAAGCAGAAAGTGGCAAGTAGCAAGAAACAAGGCCGGGCCGCGCAAGGCGCGGCTCGTTCATTTGCTCTTTCGACTTTCATCTTGCGTCTTTCGACTCACAACCATCCTCTCTCCGCCAACGAATCCCACCCGGCGTCCCCGATCACCAGGTGATCCAGCACACGCACGTCGATCAGCGCCAGCGCATCCACCAGCCGGCGGGTGATGGAGCGGTCCGATTCGCTGGGTTCGGCCACACCCGAGGGATGGTTGTGGGCCAGGATGATGGCGGCGGCGTTGTGCTCCAGGCAGCGCCGGACCACCTCGCGCGGATGCACGGCGGCGCCGTCGATGGTGCCGCGGAACAGTTCCTCGAAGGCCAGCACCCGGTGCTTGTTGTCCAGAAAGAGACAGCCGAAGACCTCATGGGGGTAGGCGCGCAGTCGGGCCATCAGGAAACGGCCCGCGTCTTCCGGGCGGGTCAGGGTGGCCTCGCGCTCCATTTCCTCGGCCAGCCAGCGCCGGCCCAGTTCCAGCGCCGCCTGCAGCAGCGCAATGCGCGCGGTGCCCATGCCGGGCAGCTTTTGCAGGCGGGCGACGGGGGCATCGAGCAGCGCGCGCAGGCTGCCGAAATCCGCCAGCATGCGGCGCGCGAGATCCACGGCCGTGGTGCCGGGTACGCCGGTACGCAGGAAAATGGCGAGCAGGTCGGCGTCGCTGAGGCTCTGCGCGCCCCGTTCAAGGAGTTTCTCGCGGGGCCGTTCCGTGCTGGGCCAGTCCGATATGGCCATGATTCGTCCCTGTGTCAGTGTGTGGTCACTACGCTTCGGCGCCGGGCAGTGCTACCCTAGGCCCTTCCGCGGAACGGCCAAAGTTAACCCATAATGGAACGACTCGCCAACAAGCGCATCCTGCTCGGCATTACCGGCGGCATCGCCGCCTACAAGTCGGCGGAACTGGTGCGACAGCTACGCCACGCGGGCGCGGATGTGCAGGTGGTGATGACCGAGGCCGCCTGCGAATTCATCACGCCTTTGACCATGCAGGCGTTGTCCGGCCATACGGTGCACACGGATCTGCTGGACCCGCGCGCCGAGGCCGGCATGGGCCATATCGAGCTGGCGCGCTGGGCGGATCTGATCCTCATCGCCCCGGCCTCGGCGGATTTCATGGCGCGCTTCGCCCACGGCCACGGCAATGATCTGCTCTCCACGCTCTGTCTGGCCACGGGCGCACCCATCGCCGTGGCGCCGGCCATGAACCAGCAGATGTGGGCGGACCGGGCCACCCAGAAGAACCTGCTGATTCTGCAGGAAAAGGGCGTTCATGTGTTCGGCCCCGGTTCCGGCGACCAGGCCTGTGGCGAAAACGGCTCGGGCCGGATGCTCGAGCCGGAAGAACTCGCGCAGCACGCGGCCGAGGTCTTTGATTTTCAGTTGCTTACCGGCAAGCATGTGGTCATTACCGCCGGCCCGTCGCGCGAATCCATTGATCCGGTGCGCTACATCACCAACAAGAGTTCCGGCAAAATGGGCTTTGCTCTGGCCGAAATCGCCGCCGAGGCCGGCGCGCGCGTAACCCTGATTGCCGGGCCCGTGAATCTGCCCACGCCCTCGCGGGTCACCCGTGTGGATGTTACGACCGCCCGGGAAATGTACGACGCCGCCCTGGCGGCGGTGGCTGACGACTGCGCCATCTTTATCGCCACGGCGGCGGTGGCGGATTACCGGCCGGCGGTGACCGCCGATCACAAGATCAAGAAATCCACCGAGGAGATTCACCTGACGCTGGTGAAGAACCCGGATATCGTGGCGGCGGTGGCCCGTCATGAAAGCAAGCCCTTCACCGTGGGTTTTGCCGCCGAGACGCGCGATGTCATCGAGTCGGCGCGCACCAAGCTGGCCAACAAGGGCCTGGACATGATCGCCACCAACGATGTCTCGGGTCAGAATGTGGGTTTCAACAGCGACAACAATGCGGTCACCGTGATCTGGCCCGGCGGACACAAGGTCTTGCCCCTGGCGTCGAAACGTCAGATCGCCAAACAGCTTGTGGAGCTGATCGGCATTCGTTATCAGAACTGAACGGGGATCGGGACAACGATGAAACTGCAGTATCAGGTGCTGGACCCCCGTCTGGGGCAGGACTTTCCGCCCCCGGGTCATGCCACGCGGGGTTCGGCGGGTCTGGATCTGCGCGCCATGGTCCGCGACCCGCTGGAGCTGGCGCCGGGCGAATCCGTGCTGGTGCCCTCCGGCATCGCCATCTATCTCGAAGACCCGGGCTATGCGGGTATGATCCTGCCGCGCTCGGGCCTGGGGCATAAACACGGCATTGTGCTGGGCAACCTGGTGGGGCTGATCGATTCCGATTACCAGGGCGAGATCATGATCTCGTGCTGGAATCGGGGCTCCACGACTTTCACCATTGAACCGGGCGAGCGCATCGCCCAGCTGGTGGTGGTGCCGGTCATGCAGGTGGAGCTGGAAGCGGTGGACACGTTTTCGGATACCGAGCGCGGAGCCGGTGGCTTCGGTCACAGCGGACGCCAGTAATCATTTTTCGGGGGAACCATGAAGAAGAAAAATGAAGCCGGAACCACGGACGGCGCAAAAAAAGCCGGACGGAAGCCTGGCGGCAAGCAGGCAAATCCGGAGCAGGAAAAATCCGGCAAGACCGGCTCCGGGATTCTGAACTTCGCGCTGCCGGGACTGGGCGCCACCGCGCTGGTGATTCTGGGCATGTCGCTGGTGCTGGCCTGGCTGCAATTCGGGCGGCATCAGGAACTCAATGAAAAGCGGCTGGCCAATGCCCTGGTGCAGTCGCAGACCAGTCTGCTGGAACTGGCGCTGACACAAGCCGATCAACGGCTGCAACGCATTGCCTCCAGCGAGTGGGTGGCACAGGCCATAGCCGACGGCGAGACCGCGCAGACCGAGCAAAGACTGTCGGAACTGGTGCCGGCCCGTGTTTATGTGCTGCCGGACGAGGTATCGCTGAGCGACCGCGATCTGAGTTTCAGCAGCCGGGATCTGGTGGAACAGGTCCGCGACGGTGAAACGCCGGAACCCGCGCTTATGCCGGGCGAGCCACCCCGGCTGTTGAGCGCGCGCGCGGTCGAGAACACTTCGGGCACGGTCCTGATGAACACCTCGCTGGCGCAACTACAGGACCGGCTCAAGAGCCAGGACCTGCAACAGGCTCATTTGCGGATCGTGCAGGAAGGCGGCTCGGAACTCTTCACACGGGGCAGCGCTAATGACGGCATCGAGGTTTCCGCCGAGGCGCCGTTCAATATTGATATTCGGCTGAATCTGCCCTCGGCGTCCCGGGATCCGGCCCTGATTCTGCTGTTTGCCCTGATTGCGCTGGGCGGCCTGATCGTGGCCCTGTTGCTCCAGGCCTTTGTCTTCCGGGCCCTGGCTCAGGCCATTCGCAAGGACGGGGCCATCCTGTCCAATCTGGCCCAGGAGCTGGCTCAGGACGCCAATGCATTGCCCCGGGGGACCTTCTCGTTCCAGCCGCTGCGCCTGGTCACCGGTAATCTGCAAAAACTGGCGCAAAAGGCGACCGGGCGCAAGGTGCAGCAATCCCGGCAGGCGGGTTCGGCGGCGGGCCAGCGCGCGCCGGGTCTTCAGGTCAGTGACGAGCCGGACACCGGCGAGCAACCACCGGCGGCCGCTCAGGGCGTTGAACTGCCCCAAGCCCTGTTCCGCGCCTATGATATCCGGGGCCGTACCGACGGCGACCTGAGCGAGGACAATATTCGCCTGATCGGCCGCGCCATCGGCAGCGAGGCCATCGAACGGGGCCAGCAATCCATGCTCGTTGCCCGGGACGGACGCGACTCCAGCCCCGGACTCCAGGAGGCCCTGGTGGAGGGGCTGACCAGCACCGGCATCAATGTGGTCAAGATTGGTGCCATACCCACGCCGCTGCTGTATTACGCCGTGGGTGTGCTGGATACGCCCAACGGCATTTGTCTGACCGGCAGTCACAACCCGCCCGGATACAATGGCGTCAAGATTGTGCTGGAGGGCGCGTCGCTGCACGGCGAGCAGATTCAGCAGCTGCGCGAGCGCATCGCACAGGACAACCTGACTCAGGGCCAGGGCCAGGTTTCGGAAACGGATATCACCCGGCATTATCTCGGTGCCGTTCAGGACGATATCGTGCTGGCCCGTCCACTCCAGGTGGTGGTGGACTGCGGCAACGGCATTACCGGGGATATCGCGCCGGATCTGCTCCGGGGACTGGGCTGTGACGTGACCCCGCTGTATGCCGAAGTGGACGGCAGCTTCCCCAATCACGGCCCGGATCCGGGCAACCCGGACAACCTCAAGGCCTTGATCGACAAGGTTCAGGAAACGGGCGCGGATCTGGGGCTCGCCTTCGACGGCGACGGTGATCGCCTGGGCGTGGTGACCGGCCGGGGCGAGATCATCTGGCCGGATCGCCTGATGATGCTCTATGCCCGGGATCTGCTCAGCCGTTCCCCGGGCGCGGACATCATCTTCGACGTGAAATCCAGCCGGGAACTGTCGCGGCTGATCAGCCAGCAGGGCGGGCGGCCGCTGATGTGGAAGACGGGGCATTCGCTGCTCCACGCCAAGCTGCAGGAAACCGGCGCCCCGCTGGCCGGCGAAATGAGCGGGCACATCTTCTTCGGCGACCGCTGGAACGGCTTTGACGATGCGCTCTACGCCGCCGCACGCCTGCTCGAGATCCTGTCGCTGGAAAGCGAGGACGCGCACAGCCTATTCCAGCAGCTGCAAACCGGGGTAACCACCCCGGAAATGCCGGTACCGGTGCCCGACGAGAAGAAGTTCGGAGTCATCGACCAGCTTGTGGCCCTGGCCGGCGAAAGCG
>CAZHGU010000120.1:0-5273 GCA_964532105.1 uncultured Alcanivorax sp.
GCTCAGTACAGGTGTGAGGTAACGGATTACGGCCTCAGCCAGGTCATCGACACTGTGCCGGCCACGCAATGCCCGGGCCAGTTCCGCCTGCCGCGTCTTGATCCGGTTATCGCGATCCAGTGCCCGGGTTTTCTCGCTCAGCTCGTCGCGCATTTCTGCCAGGGCACGCATGACCACGCCCACTTCGTCACCGCGTTGTCGGGGGATCTCGCAGTCCCAGTCACCGGCACGCAGGTTACGGGCCACGTTGAGGATCTGACGGAAACTGCGCGACACTCCGCGGTTGATAAGCACCAGCAACACCACGGCCATCAGCATGACCGCGCCCAGAATGCCGACATAGAGATAGCGCTGACGCTGCATCTGGCGCTGTAACAAGGCAGAAAGCGTCTCCCGCGCATCCGCGAAGGCGGCTTCGGCCGCTTCCACCGATTCGGTCATGCGCCCGAGTAGCCCCTGGGTACGCGACAACCCGATTTCGCGTTCCAGCGCCACCAGCTGCTCGAAGCGATCGGCATATTCCGCCAGCGCGCTCTGCGCCCGGCCCCGGGTTTCGTTATCGATATCGGCCATAAAGAACTGATTGCGGAATGGCGCCAGGGCCGACAGGAACCGGTTCGAGTGCATCAGGGCCCGCTGCAGCATGAAATTTTTCTCGTGCCGGCGCAGCGTCAGCAGCGACACCATCAGATTCGGCTGCCCCTGCACTACCTTTTCCAGCGACGAAGCAGCCTTGCTGAGTTGGCCATAGTGACCTTCATCGGTGCCCATGCCGATCTCGCGCTGTTTCTCTACTACGGCCATGAAATCGCTGCGATAGCTGACGAATTTATCATGCATTGCCGTCAGCGCCTGGATGGACAGACCCTGTGCACGCATGGAATCCACCAGGTCCTGGTATTCCTGCTGATAGCCATCGAACGTGGATTGAAAGGACTGCACATAGTCTTCGTCACGATGGGCGAGAAAGTTCTTCTCGGCGCGACGCATTTCCAGCATGCGCGCGTGAAGGGCTGTCATTTGCGCATCCACGGTCTGCAGGTGGCTCGCGTTCTGCCGGAAATGATGGTTGGTGGCCCAGATGGCGACCAGCGACAGCACAATAAAGACAATCGCCCAGCCCAGACGGGCCCGGATCGATAACCGTGACATGGCTGGCTCCCGTACAGATGAAAAGCCAGTATGGCGATGCCGTATTACAGAATGGTCTCAGTGCGGTTGCCTCGGCGCTGGAGTCAGAACCGGGACGACGAGAAGGATAACGGGTCTTCCACCGCGTCCAGACAGGCGCGCAGATCCCGCGCCAGATAAAGCTCGGCATCATGGGGATGAATCGCGACACGCACGGGCCGGCGCCACCAGCGAGCCAGCCGGAGCTGTATCGCATTGATCAGCCGCAGCATCCGGGCCCGGGCCGGGGTATCCGCCTCGAAGCCGATGACCGGCAATCGGCGGAAGCGGTCCCGCTCGATATCGTGGATGCCCGTCAGGGTCTCGTAATAGCGAAACGGCAAAGTCTTTAAACCGGTGCTCGGGATCGAGCCCAGAGCCCAGGCCGGGGGCACATAGAGCTCCGGCGGCTCGAGGCCCTGTTGGTCGAACCAGTGCCGGTTGGCCCGGATCAGCTCGGCAATGGCGTTGGCGTCCAGTGACAGATGCTCGGCCGCATCGCGCGAGAGCAACAGACTGTGCAGGCGGTGATAGAGAGTACGCGGCGGCGCACATTGATGGAACCAGCCATGGCCGGCCAGTTCATAGCCCTGTTGCTGCAGCGAACGCAGCCAGTCCCGATCCGCGCCGGACCAGTCCCTACCCGGCACCACCAGCAGCACAATGCGCTCCGGCGGGATTGTCTCCGGCATGGTCCGGAGCAGCTCCGTAACGCGGGTGCGGGTTTCGGGCATGACGTCATGGATGGACACCAGCGCCTGGAACCCGGTGCGCGAACCCGGCGCGGTCATGAAGAGGTGCGCGTACTCAGGCGACGCAACATCCCCAGGGTTGCCGAGGGAGCGGGTCGGGGCAGCCCCGGCGCGCACAACGCGGTCTGGCGCAGCACTTCTTCCCAGCTCGCCAGGGTCTGTTCATTCACATCGGCGGCCAGACGACGCGCCTGTTCGGCCAGCTCGGTACGCCGCGCCGGCTCCATTTGCTCCAGACGCTGCAGGCCCTGTTCCAGGGACTCCCCTTCCTCCAGGGGCAGAAGCCCGGGTGCCAACCCGGACCACTGATTGATGCCGCAGGCGGGCGAGGTAATGACCCAGCGCGCCCGGGCCATGGCTTCCAGGGCCACGGTGCCGAAGGCCTCCACGGCCGAGGGCAGCACCAGTACTTCATGGCGGTCGATATATTCGATCACTTCGTCCCGGCTGCGCCAGCCGGCGAAGGTGAGATTGTCCAGTCGCTGCGCCTCGGCCTGAACCTGGCTGCGCAGCGGACCATCACCCAGCACCGTAAAGGCGAGATCCGGCCGACGGGCGGCCAGCGCCAGCAGGTCGTCGATATTCTTCTCCGCCGCCAGACGCCCCACATAAAGCACCGAACGAACGCCGTCCCGTGGTGGTTCCGCCGGCCGCCGGATAAATTCGTGCGCCAGGGGCGTACCCACCAGATACGGATGTTCCACCCCGATGGCGCGAGCCTGTTCCACCATGGTTTCGCTGATGGTGGCTACCGTGGACGCGCCCCGGAACATGGCCAGATTGAGCCGGTCCAGCAGGCCACTGGCCAGCCGCGCCAGCACCGGCCCCCAGTAGAGCTGCACCAGATGGGTGTAGTCCGTCTGGAAGGTCACACAGACCGGAATCCCCATCTTGCGCGCCAGCCAGTACCCGCCCAGGGAAAAGATGCCGGGCCCGGGCACCACGACCACATGGGGCTGCATCTCCTCCATCAGCCGGGTCAGCTCGCGCATGCGTGGAAAGAAAAGCCGCTGGGTGGTGTCACCGGGCATGGGGATGGACCCGCCCTGGCAGGAATGGGGATCCTCGATGCAGGGCGCGGCCAGCTCGGCGCGCTCCACCCGCTGGTCCAGTTGCCCTACCAGGTCCTGGTAGTAGGTGCCCACGCCATTGCGGCCCTGAATGGCGTCCACGACAAAGAGTACACGCAGGTCTTGTGTTTCCATGGTTCCATTATGCGCCCGGGAAGTGGCTGAAATCTTACCCATGAACAATGCCGTTCAGGCAAATTTGTAACAAAAGCTGAAACATCAGGACGCGGTCTCCTCCGTCGGTTGCGGATAGTCCAGTTCCCGGTAGACGAAACCGAAATCCCGGACCAGACGCTCGGGCGACAGGGCCAGACCCGCCAGGGAATACTGGTGGCCGCTCTGGTAACCGCGGGCGCGCTCCGCCTCCGCCCGCAGGGCGCTCTGACAGGCCGCGTCCGGCGTCCAGCCGAAGCGCTCGTACAGGGCCAGCACACCGGCGTCCGGCTCCGGCGCCAGCTCTTCCAGCAGTACCCGGGCGTGCCGGGACGAAGACAACCGCGGCAGCGCATCGAACAAATGACGGTAATAAAAGCAGAGCATGTCCGACAGATGATCCCGCCAGTAGTCCGGGTCAATGCCGCGTCCGCGGAAGATCCGCGCACCCACCAGAATGGAATTGATCTGGGAGGGCACGGCCCGGGTGGGGTTGCGGAAACAGGCGACAAAGCGGGCATCCGGAAATTCCCCGGCGAGCATCTCCAGCCAGGGCGTAAAGGAGGGATTCTTGGACAGAAAGGTCTTGTCCCGGCCGTGAAACCAGAGATGACGCTGCACGAAACCATGGTAGAAGCGCAGGATGCGGCGCTTTTCCCGGTCCGTCAGGGCCCGGTCCCCGTAGGCCAGGCGCCAGAGCCGCTCGTCGGGCAGCGGCAGCACCAGCAGGAAACAGCCCAGCACCGGCGCCAGCGCCAGATAGTCCTCCTCGGGCGCGGCCAGGCCGGTGCTGTGGATCTCGTCCAGCCCACCCAGTACCCGGCGCTCGAACGCCTGTAGCAACCGCGCCAGCGGACGGCCCAACAGCGCATCCAGCCGCGCCAGCCCCAGCCAGAAAAAGCGCTGGGTAATGGACGGGGCAAAGATCAGCTCCCATAACGCCGTGGTGGTAAAACGGTTTTCGTCCAGCGCCAGCAGACGGTGCAGAAAGGTGGTACCGCTGCGCGGCACACCGATCACGAACAACGGCTCCCGAATCACCACCTTGCGATAGCCGGCAAAGAACACCCGATCCAGCGCCAGCCCGGCCGCATTGGTCAGCAACAGCGCCAGCAACAAGGGCCAGAACACCACCAGCACCAGCCAGCGCCGCCACAGCCGCTGTACCGGCTGATCCGGCGCGGGCAGCCACGAACGCAGAAACAGGACCAGGAAATCGCGCAGCAACAACACGTCAGGAGAACTGCGTGAAATCAGGCTGGCGTTTTTCCATAAAGGCCTGAATGGCTTCTCTCGCCTCGGGCGAAGTCAGCCGTTCACCGAAGGCCTTGCCCTCTTCCGCCATCTGTTGTTGCAACTGCTCGCGCTGATGCTGCTTGAGCAGGTTCTTGGTCAGGCGCACGGCCGCCGCCGGCTGCTTCGCCAGTTGATGGGCTTTCTCCCGGGTACGGTTCTGGTAGTCCGAGCTGGCAAATACTTCGTTGGCCAGACCCAGGTCCCGCGCCTTGTCGGCACCGAAAGCCTCACCCAGCAGCAAGAGTTCCGCCGCCCGCTGGTAGCCCACGATTTGTGGCAGCAACAGACTGGACCCCGCTTCGGGACAAAGTCCCAGATTCACGAACGGCAACTGCAGGCGCGCATCGGCACCCAGATAGACCAGATCACAGTGCAGCAGCAGGGTCGTGCCCACGCCCACGGCCGGACCGTTCACCGCGGCCATCAGGGGCTTGGTCAGTACCGGCAGCAGGTTCAGAAAACGCATGACCGGCGTATCCTCGTCCGTGGCGGGATTGTTGAGAAAATCCTCCATGTCGTTGCCGGCGGTGAAACAGTCCTCGGTGCCCGTGATCAGCAGCACACGCACGTCCGGGTCTGCTTCGCCGGCGTTCAGCGCCTCGGTCAGGGCGCTGTACATGGCCTGTTTGAGCGCGTTCTTGCGCTCGGGCCTTTCGATGCGAATTTCCAGTACATGGCCGTCTTGTTCGGTGATGATTTCGGGACAGGCTTCAGTCATGGTCGGACTCCAGAAAGTCGTTCGGCAGAGCCGCCTTGAGGGCTGCCAGCCAGGGCGGCTGCTCGCCGGGATTATAGGGTTCGGCTTCCCCCTGGCCCCAGACGGGACCGGGCC
>CAZHGU010000121.1:0-5226 GCA_964532105.1 uncultured Alcanivorax sp.
GATGCCTCTCCTGCAGGCTACTTGCGTCTTTCGGCTTTCTACTTTCGACTTTTATCCGACATGCCATTCATCGGGAATATCCCGCGGCCCCAGGGGCGCCACATTCAGCACCTTCGACACGCCGCCCGGGCGCTGCAGTTCCACGGTGACCTGGTCGTCCATGCGGCCCTTGGAGTAACGCGCCACCAGGGACGCGGCGAACTGCTCTTCCTCTTCGTCCGCCAGGTCGCCGTCGATCAGCGCCAGCGGCCCGGGGCAGGAGGTGGTGACCAGGCTGGTGAAGCGGTACTTGTAGCCTTCCAGGAAGTTGTTCTCGCCCTCTTCCCGGCTGACAATCAGCTTGAAGTGCGGCCGCGGGCGGATATGGCGGCCCACCTTGAGCAGCATGATGTCGTCCATCTCGTAATCACGGGTATCGCGGGCCTGCCACAGGTCCTGGAGCTTGCGCGAATAGGACTCGTCGGTGAGAAAGCAGCAACCGCCGGACGGCTGGGCATAGTCCTCCAGGCCGAACTTTTTAGCCAGCTCGATCTGGGGCTTGCGGTTGCGCCCGGAAAAATCATGGAGCTCGTCGCGATTCACCCAGCCCTCGCGCTCGGGCAGGGTCGCGGGCAGATTCTTCGCGCACAGCGGCCGCAGCAGCCGGTCGTCGGCGCCGGACTCGCTGGAGACGATGGGCATGGTGTCCGAGCGCTGGCTCTTGGGGCGCTGGCCCACCACCTCGCCGGTGACGACGAAATCGAAACCGCGCTCGCCGGCAAATTCACGGGCCTTGTTCACCATGAGCGTGGCCTGGTTGACCATGAAGATCTTGCAGTCCAGGCAGGGATTCAGGTTGGCGCCATAGCCGTACTTGGGGTTGAGCACCACATCCTTGTACTCCTCGGAGATATCCACGATGTGGAGCTTGATGCCCAGCTCCTCGGCCACCCAGAGCGCGTCGTTGCGCTTCTGCTTGTCCTGGTCCTTCTTGCGGATGGCCTGGGTGTGGCCCTCCACGCAGAAGCCGGTGAAGAAGTTCACCCCTTCCACATGGATGCCCTGCTCCTGCATGACCTTCACGGCCAGCATGGAGTCCAGTCCTCCGGAAACCAGGGCGATAGCGCGCCGCTGTACCGGTTGCTGTTCCGCTTGTCCGGTTTCCCCGGCCTGTACAGCTTCTGCCGTCACGCTGTTCCACCTCCCGTGCCCTTGATTCAGGCCTTGTTCGAAATCGGGTGCGAATTGTACACCAAAAAGGTCCACCCTGACCGCCCGGAGCGGCAACTGTGTTGAACACCGTCGGGCAGCCGCTGTGGCCGCGACCGCGCCGATACGGGTACAATGCGCCGCTTCCCGGCCCGGCCGGCCCCATTTTTTCCGTCATCGCGAGGTTGGAGTGATCGATCGCCTGCGCAATATCGCCATTGTCGCCCACGTGGACCATGGCAAGACCACCCTGGTGGACAAGCTGCTGCAACAATCCGGAACCCTGGGCGAGCGCGCCGGCGCCGTCGAGCGGGTCATGGACACCGACGACCAGGAACAGGAACGCGGCATCACCATCCTGTCCAAGAACACCGCGCTCAAATGGCATGATTATCAGATCAACATCGTCGACACCCCCGGCCACGCGGACTTCGGCGGCGAAGTGGAGCGCGTCATGTCCATGGTGGACTCGGTGCTGCTGCTCGTGGATGCGGTGGACGGGCCCATGCCGCAGACGCGCTTTGTCACCGAGAAGGCCTTCAAGCAGGGCCTGCAGCCGGTGCTGGTGATCAACAAGGTGGACAAGCCGGGCGCGCGGCCGGACTGGGTCATGGATCAGGTGTTCGAACTCTTCGACAACCTGGGCGCCACCGACGATCAGCTGGACTTTCCCGTGGTGCATGCCTCGGCGATCAACGGCATTGCCGGCCACGAGGGCGGCGAGATGGCCGAGGACATGACGCCGCTGTTCGAGGCCATTGTGGAGCACACCCCGGCGCCCGAGGTGGACCCGGACGGCGCCTTCCAGATGCAGATCTCGTCGCTGGACTATTCCAGCTATCTGGGCGTGATCGGCATCGGCCGCATCAAGCGCGGCCAGATTCGCCAGAACACGCCGGTGAAGATCATCGGCCGGGACGAGAAAACCCGCAACGGCCGGGTCATGACCATCATGGGCTACCACGGCCTCGAGCGCACCGAGATCTCCGAGGCGAGCGCCGGCGACATTGTCTGTGTTACCGGCATGGACCCGTTGAACATCTCGGACACGCTCTGCGACCCGAACCAGGTGGAGGCGATGCCGGCACTCACCGTGGATGAGCCCACGGTGAGCATGTTCTTCCATGTGAACACCTCGCCCTTCGCCGGCCAGGACGGCAAGTTCATTACATCGCGCCATATCCGCGAGCGCCTCGAAGAAGAACTCAAGCACAATGTGGCCCTGCGCGTGGAGGACACCGATAACCCGGACCGCTTCCGCGTATCCGGCCGCGGCGAGCTGCACCTGGCCGTGCTCATCGAGAACATGCGCCGCGAGGGCTATGAGCTGGGCGTGGGCCGCCCGGAAGTCATCCTGCGCGAGGTGGACGGCGAACAGCAGGAGCCCTATGAATCGCTCATGCTGGACGTGGAGGAGCAGCATCAGGGCTCCATCATGGAACAGCTGGGCCTGCGCAAGGGCGAGCTCAAGAACATGGAAGCGGACGGCCAGGGCCGGGTGCGGCTGGAATACATCTGCCCGGCCCGCGCGCTCATCGGCTTCCGCTCGCAGTTCATGACGCTGACCTCGGGCACCGGCATTCTCAGTGCCAGTTTCTCCCATTACGGGCCCTACAAGCCCGGCGAGAGCGTGCGCCGGCCCCAGGGCGCCATTATTTCCATGGTCACCGGCAAGGCGCTCGCCTATGCCCTGTTCAATCTGCAGGACCGGGGCAAGCTCTTTATCGGGCCCAACACCGAGGTGTACGAGGGCCAGATCATCGGCATGCATGCGCGCGGCAATGATCTCACCGTCAATCCCACCAAGGGCAAGCAGCTCACCAATGTGCGTGCCTCGGGCTCGGACGAGAACGTGGTCCTGACACCGCCGACGATATTCTCGCTGGAACAGTCGCTGGACTTTATCGAGGACGACGAGCTGGTGGAGGTCACTCCCCACCATATCCGGCTGCGCAAGAAGCTGCTCACCGAGAACGAGCGCAAGCGGGCGGCTAGGTAAAGTTGAAAGTGGCAAGTAGAAAGTAGCAAGAAAAAAGGCATGGGCGCCGAAGGCGCCCCGCTTGATTGCTTTTCTCTTTCGTCTATTCTGTTATCGACTCCCCCAGCGCGGGATGCAACCGTGCGCCGGGGTGGTCGTGTACCATGACCGCATGCTGGATATCGTACTGTACGAGCCGGAAATTCCGCCCAATACCGGCAATATCATGCGGTTGTGCGCCAATACCGGCTCACGGCTGCACCTGATCGAGCCGCTGGGCTTTTCCCTGGACGAGAGCAGGCTGCGCCGGGCGGGACTGGATTACCGGGAATTCGCCGAGGTGGATGTGCACGCAAGCTGGGATGCTTTCGTGCAGACCCGGCCGCACGCACGCATCTTTGCTTTCACCAAATTTGCCACACGCGCGCATACGGACGTGAGCTACCAGCCTGACGACATACTGCTCTTCGGCCCGGAAACCCGGGGGCTGCCCGGCGAGGTCCTGGACACCCTGCCGCCGGAACAGCAATTGCGCATCCCCATGAAACCCGAGCGCCGCAGCCTGAATCTGGGCAACTCGGTGGCGGTGGCCGTCTACGAGGCCTGGCGGCAACAGGGCTTTCCCGGCGCCGTATAGCGGGCTGCTACCCGCGCGCACTCAATGCGTGCGCTCGGATTCCCCCTCGCCTTCCTGCTGGTCCCGCTGGGCTTTCGCGTCCCGGTAGAGCGCGTCGAAATTGATGGGCTGCAGCACGAACTGGGGGAAGGAGCCACGGGTGACCAAATCCGTAATGGTGGCACGCAGATAGGGGAAGAGCAGCCCGGGGCAATAGGCGCCCAGAATCTGATCCAGCTCCTCGCCTTCCATCCCTTCGATGGTGAAAATGCCCGCCTGGGTCACCTCGGCAAGGTAGATGGTCCTGTCCTCGCGGCTGGCCGTGACCGTTGTGGTCACGCTCACCTCGAATTCATTGCCCTCGCCCAGGCGCCGCGCGTCATTGTTCAGCTGGACATTGATCTTCGGATCCCACTCTTCCAGAAAGGCATCCGGCGCGGCCGGCGCCTCGAAGGAGATGTCTTTCGCATAGACACGCTGCAGCTGACAGGTCTTTCGGGTTTCGTCGTTCACGCTGGATCCTCCCCGGAGGCCGTTATGGCGATTATAGTCTGGAGCCGATCATTCCTGCACCACGGGCAGTTTCTCCCCGCGCCAGGCGCTCAGGCCGCCGCTGATGCGCCAGATGTTGTCCAGCCCCTGGCTGTTCAGATGCCGCCCGGCCGGACCGGCCCGGCTGCCATTGTCACAGACCAGAATCAGCGGGCTGTCTCCCTGGGCCTTGAGCTCGGACAGGCGATTGTCCAGCTCGTCGAAGGGCACATTGATGCTGCCGGCGATATGGCCCTGGCGGAATTCATCCTCCTTGCGCAGGTCCACCACCACGGCATTATCACGGTTGATCATGCCCACCGCCCCCTGGGGGCTGAGGGTGCGTCCACCACGGCGCGATTCGGTGACGATCAACAGAATCACCAGCACCACCAGCGCGGACACCAGCAGATAATGATTGACGACAAACTCGATGAGACGGTCCATAACACCCGGATGATCGACGGAATTGGGGCTGCCGAGTATACACATTCGCACCGGCGCGGGATAACCATGCCGGGAAGACGGAGATGACTTCCGCGCGCAAGGCAGCCACAATCGGCACGGATTCACCGGCGGCGACCCCTGTTATGCGTTTTGGGCTGATTCTTTTGCTGGCGCTGGCTTCGCCGTTGTACGCGGAGGAAGTCTCGCCGGAACAACTGGAGGCGTTGCGCGAACGCATCGACGAACTCCAGCAGAGCCTGGACGAGGAGCGGCGCGAGCGCGACAGCCTCCAGCAGCAGCTCCAACGCACGGAAAAACGCATCGGCGAGGTCACGGCCGAAATCCGCCGCCTGGACCGCAAGCGCGAGGAGACGGAGCAGCGCCTGCAACGGCTGACCGAGCGCCGCAACCAGCTGGCCGAGGACAAGGCCGAGCAGATCGACTGGCTCGCGCGCACCGCCCGCGC
>CAZHGU010000122.1:0-5210 GCA_964532105.1 uncultured Alcanivorax sp.
AATCGGCCAGGTGAAGCTGCCCGAGATGGATCCGTTGCTCAGGGATGCGCTCAACCGCCGTGAGGATCTGGCCGCGGCCGCCCGGGAAGTGGTGGCCGCGCGCGAGGAACTGGCGCTGTCGAAACGCGAGCTGATCCCCAACCTGCGGGTCTTTGCCTTTCAGAAGGAAGAAGGCGACCGGGCGGATATCTCCGGGCTGGGTGTGGAAATGCCCATACCAGTGTGGCACTGGCGCGGTGGTGAGAACCAGCAGGCCCGGGCACGGCTGAAACAGGCACAGATCGCTCGGGACGAAATGCGCCTGCGGGTACGCAAGCAGGTACTGAGCGCCATGACGGATTACGAAGCGGCCCGGGCCCGGCTCAAGGCCTATGGTCAGTCCGTACTGGCCAGTGCCGAGGAAAACATGAAGCTCACCGAAGAAGCCTTCCGGGCCGGCGGCGTGGGCGCGCCGGCGCTGACCACAGCCCAGGACAACCTGATGAATACCCGGCGCGATTATCTCGATGCGTTGCGTGAAGCGGTACGCGCCGCCACAGCGCTGGAGCGCGCCACCGGCGGTCTGGTGGCGCTGCGCGCGGGTGGCGAAATGAACAATGCAGGAGAGCAGAAACAATGAAATGCCCGAATTCCGGTATCCCGGTTCTGGTTGCGTTGCTGGCGCTGGCCGGCTGCGGCGATGACTCCGCCAGTGGCGAGCACCAGCAACACGAACAAGAGCAGGCCCAACAGGCCTCCGGGGAACAACACAGTGGCGATCAACACGAAAAACACGAGAAGGAGGGCGGCGGCCGACATATCCGGCTGACCCCGGAACAGCGCGCGACTCTGGATCTGAATCTTGTGCCCGTGCGTTCCGGCCGGGCCGACGAAGTCGTGGTCGTGCCCGCCACCACCCGTTTCCATCAGGACCACATCAGTCATGTGGGCCCCTTGCTGAGCGGACGCGTGCGCAAGGTGCTGGTGGATCTGGGCCAGGCGGTGAAAGCGGGCGATCCGCTTGCCGTGCTCACCAGTCTCGAACTGGGCGACGCCCGGGCGCGCTTCCTGCGCATTCAGGCGGACCGGGAAGCCGCCCGCGCGGACTACCAGCGACAGCAGCGACTCGCAAAGCAGGATATTGCCAGCGAGGCGGAACTGCTCGCCGCCCGCGCGCGTTTCCGCGGCACGCGGGCCGATTTGCGCACGGCCCGGGCCAGCTTGCGCGCCATGGGTATGAGCACCGACGACATTGATCAGCTGGAACAAAGCGATGATCTCACCCGTTATGTGCTGACCAGTCCCCAGGCGGGGGTGGTGGAAAAACGCGATCTCGCCCCAGGCGAGCGCGTGCAGGATCACGAAAGTCCGCTGTTGATCGCGCGCTCGGATTCACTCTGGATCCTGGGCCAGGCGCCGGAAAAACACGCGTCCGTCGTGGCCACCGGCCAGGCCGTGCAGTTTCGCTCGAAACGGGAAGGTGCGTCCGTCCTGGAAGGCAGGCTCGACTGGGTTGCTCAGCACCTGGATAAAAAGGCCCGCACATTGCGCGTGCGCGCCGTGGTGAACAACGACGCCGGGGTCAAGGCGAATCAGTTCGGTCAGCTGAAGATCATGCGTGAGGTGAAAGATGGTGTGGCCATGGTGCCCGTGGACGCCGTGCAGCGTCTCAACGGCAAGCCCCATGTCTTCGTTCCGGGTGACAAGGACGGCGTCTTCCGCGCGGTGGGCGTACAGACCGGCGCCGAGGGTCATGGCCTGATTGAAGTGACTTCCGGACTCAACGCCGGCACCGAGGTGGTCGCCCGCGGTGCCTTCGACCTGAAATCCGCGCTGACCGCGAGCGGTCGCAGCGCCGAGCACAGCCACTGAACAGGAGCGCGTCATGATCGAGAAGCTGATTGATGCGGCGTTGCGCAACCGCCTGCTGGTGCTCGTGTTCGTCGCCGGCATTGCGGGCTGGGGGATCCTGTCGTTCCGGCAATTGCCGATCGACTCCTTCCCCGATACCACGCCCACCATGGTGCAGATCTTTACGTCCTCGCCGGGGCTGTCTCCCGAGGATGTGGAAACCCTGATCAGTTATCCCGTCGAAATGTCGATGTACGGGCTGCCCGGGCTGGAGCGTGTGCAGAGCACCTCCATCTTCGGGCTGTCCCGCGTCAACGTCTATTTCTCCGATGACACCGACATCTATTTCGCCCGCCGACTGGTTATGGAGCGGCTGGACAAGGCGAGAGATTCCATCCCGGGGGATCTGGGCACGCCCAGACTGGGCCCGCTGACCAGCGGGCTCGGCAGGGTGATGATGTATACCCTGCAAACGGACGAGGGCGTCGACAAGAGCCTCAAGGAACTGCGCGAGCTCCAGGACTGGATCGTCAAGCCCATGATGCGCACCGTCCCCGGCGCCACAGGCGTGCTCTCGCTGGGCGGCTACGAGAAGCAGTACCAGGTGAACCTGGACATGCAGAAGCTGCTCGCCCGGGATCTCACGGTTGCGGACGTGCGCGGCGCCCTGGCGGCGAACAACACCAATGTGGGCGCGTCCTTTATCAACCGCGGCGGCGAGGAACACGTGATCCGCGGTTACGGCTGGGTGCCGGCCGGCGAGAAGGGACTGGAAGCCATCCGCGAGATCGTGATCCGCACCCATGAAGGCACCCCCATTACGATCGCCGATGTCGCCCGGGTCGATTACGGTCGCGCCATCCGCCGGGGCGCCCAGGTGGCCAACGGCCGGGAATCCGTGGGCGGCTATGTACTCAAGCTGCTGGGCGCCAACACCAGTCAGGTGCTCGAGGACGCCCGGGCCAAGGTTGATCAGGTGAACAAGGCCTTGCCGGACGGCATACAACTCAAGCCGTTCTACTCCCAGGCCGAGCTGATCGACAGGGCCGTGGGTACCGTTGAAGCGGCGCTGCTCGAGGGTGCGGTGCTGGTGCTGGTCCTGCTCTACCTGTTCCTGGGCAATCTGCGCTCCACGCTGATTGTGATCGCCAGTCTGCCGCTATCGGCGCTGGTGGCCTTTATCGGTATGCGCTACATGGACCTGTCGGCGAACCTGATGAGCCTGGGTGGGCTGGCCATCGGTATCGGCATGATGGTGGACGGTTCGGTGGTAATGCTGGAGAACATCTACCGTCATATCGAGGAACGGGGCGACGAGAATATCTCGCTGCTGCGGCTCACCGGGGAGGCGGCCCGGGAAGTGGCCCGGCCCATTACCTTTGCCATCAGCATCATCATTATCGTCTTCCTGCCACTGTTCACCCTGCAGGGCGTGGAAGGGAAGATGTTCTCGCCCATGGCGTACAGCATCTCCTTCGCCCTGGTGGGCGCGCTCCTGCTGGCTTTGTTTCTGGTGCCCGTACTGGCCAGCTATGCCTTCCGCAAGGGCGAGGCCCATGGCGAGCCGAGGCTGGTGAGCTGGCTCAAGCGCTGGTACGAGCCGTTGCTGAACAAGGCGGTAAGGGCGCCCAAACGGGTCGTGGCCATTGCCGCCGTGCTGTTTGTGACCAGTCTGGCGCTGTTTCCCGTGCTGGGCAGCGAGTTCGTGCCCACGCTGCGGGAAGGCACCCTGATGGTGCGCTCGACACTGCCGCCGGGCGCGAACCTGGACAAGTCCATCGAGTACGCCCAGCGCATCCAGAAGGTGTTCCGCACCTTCGAACCCGTCCAGGGCGCCTATTCTCGGGTCGGGCGCGCCGAGGTGGGCGGTGATCCGGAACCGGTCAACGTGATCGCCACCACCATTACGCTCAAGCCGCTGGATGAATGGCAGGGTGACAGGGACTACGAGCAGCTGCAGAACGCCATGGCATCACGGGTTCAGACAAAGATCCCGGCCCTGGCGAACAACTTCTCCCAGCCGATTCAATTGCGCACGGATGAGTTGCTGTCGGGCATCAAGGCCCAAGTGGCCATCTCCATCTTCGGAGAAAGCTTCGAAGCGCTCGAACGTGTCGGCCGGGAAGTGAAAGCCATTGCCGAAGACACCCCCGGGGCCGTGGATGTGCGCATGCAGCAGCAAAGCGGCAAGCCGCAAATCGTGGTCCGCCCGGACCGGGCGGCACTGGCACGTCATGGCGTCAGCGTCGACGAGCTGTTTTCCACGGTGCAGACCGGTATCGGCGGCACCGTTACGGGCAAGGTCTTCGAAGGGATCAAGCGCTTCGATCTGTTTGTACGGCTGCAGAAGGGGCAGCGGGATTCCGTGGCCAATATCCGTGATCTGACCTTCCGCACGAATCAGGGAGCGACGATTCCGCTCTCACGAGTAGCGGACGTCAAACAGATCGTCGGACCCAAGAAGATCTCGCGCTCGAAGGCCAGCCGACGCCTGTTCGTGCAGCTCAATGTGCGCGGGCGCGACATGGGCGGCGTCGTGGCCGACATCCGCAAGGCGGTGGACGCGAAGGTGGACATGCCGCCGGGGTACTTTGTCGAGTACGGCGGACAGTTCGAGAACCAGCAGCGGGCCATGAAGCGCCTCTATGTGGTGGTGCCCATCACCCTGGGGCTGATCTTCCTGTTGCTGTTCACCGCCTTCAACCGGCTGCGCTATGCCGCACTCATCTTCCTGAATGTGCCCATCGCCGTCACCGGCGGCATCTTCTCGCTGTGGATTTCGGGCATGTATCTGTCCGTACCCGCCGCCGTGGGCTTTATTGCCGTCTTCGGCGTGGCCGTACTTAACGGCGTGGTGCTGGTCAGCTATATCAACCAGCTGCGCGAAGAGGGCATGGAGATCGAACAGGCGGCGCGTACTGGCGCCATGCGACGGCTGCGTCCCGTGCTGATGACCGCCTCCGTGGCCATTCTGGGCCTGATCCCGCTACTGCTGGCCAATGGCATCGGCGCCAATGTCCAGCGTCCGCTGGCCGCCGTGGTCGTGGGCGGGTTGGTCACATCCACGCTGCTGACGCTGATCGTGATTCCGGCGGTCTACCGCTGGTTCGCGCATCAGCAACCGAAGGAAGACGTGGCGCTATAAACGCAATGGGCCGTCAACTCGACCGTGTTGGCGGCCCGGCTTCAACAGGAGACGAAAACCATGAAAGAGATCAAGGCCTATATCCGGAATTCCAGGGTGAATCGGGTCGTGGACGCGCTGGCCGAATTATCCGACGGACCCACCGTGGCGGTGCTCCCCCTGCAGGCCTTCGGCCACGGCGTGGATTCCTGTGATTACACCGGCGTATCCATTACCAAACTGGAGGTGGACGTTC
>CAZHGU010000123.1:0-5196 GCA_964532105.1 uncultured Alcanivorax sp.
CCGACAGATCCTGTCGGGGTTTTTTTATGTATAGAGCCTGACGATGACTTGCCAGTTCGATTCACGGCCCTCCGTGTGACCAACTTGCAGGATAGCAAGTTGGCGATGCGCGAAGCGCTACCCGGAGGGTGGCGGTCCAGGGAAGGACTGCCATCAAAGTAGGTCATCGTCCGGCGAATCGCCCCGGCGCGCGGATCGAAAGCACCTGGCCTTCAAGCACCCTATGCTGCGTTGTCCGCCCCCGCTGGCAGGTCGGCTTTGTCATCCCCGTACCTCATAATTTAAAGCGATACTCTGTATTCGTTCATGCTTCTGATGAATAACACCTTTTTCGCCAGATTCATGACCTGTCCCGGGCTCTTCGCTATAGTAAGGGAACACACCCCGGAGGGTCATAATGATGAACGCCTCGCTTCTCCGCACTATAGCTCTTGGCGCGATTGTACTTCTGCTGCCGGGTTGTATCTGGGAGGTTCTGCTGGGCCAGGATGTTGAAGATGGCCGTATTACGGTCCGCTTGACTGATGCGCCCGTGGATAATGTTCAGCAGGTACGTCTGACGATTGATGCTCTGGAACTGGTTTCCGAGGAGGGCGGAACGGAGCGGTTTGAGCTGGACGGCGGATTTACCGTGGAGGATATGCTGGAACTGCAGGGCGGCAATACGCGTATTGTGCTGGATGATCGCGAGATCGCCTCGGGGATGTATGACGAGGTTCTGGTCTATGTGTCGGGAGGTAACGGGGAGTCCATGGTCCGGGAACAAAACGGTGGCGAGTTCGAACTCTTTGCCCCGGGGCAGGCGTCGTCCTCTGGCGGCAGTCAGGAGGCTATCCGGGGTTCGGGTAGTTTCGAGGTTGAGGAAGGCACGAACACCCGTATCGTGCTGGACGTGGATCTGCGCCGCGGTCTATGGAAAATTCCTGCGGAAAATCACTATATCCTTGTCCCCGCACTGCGCGTGGTCGAAACCGAGGAAGCCGGAGGTGTTCGGGGCGAAGTGGAATCGTCCTTGTTGCAGCAAAGCGGCTGCACCAATGATCTGGGCGAGGATCGCGGACACGCGGTCTATGTGTATTCTGAAGCCAATGCCGGGGCCGGTGATATTCATCTCAACCAGTCCGGCCAGCCTCTCAGCCTGAACAATCCGGTCACTGTAGTCCCGGTTCGGCAGAACAGGAATACGGGCGTTTACGAATACCGGGCCGACTTCCTGCCGGAAGGAAACTACACCCTGGCGCTGACCTGTCAGGCCCTCAATGATGATCCCGCCCTGCAAGACGGCATCAATTTTCTGGCCGCGGAAAACCGGACGGTCGAAGCCGGGCAAACGGCCACTCTGGATTTCTGAACACGGTCGCCGTCGTCCGGCGGCAACTCTGATATGCTTGCGAACATTGAACCGGGAGGCTGAATCATGCAGTGGATTCTGGCGTTCGTGAGCGGATTCGTGTCGACCCTGATCTTTCATCAGGGGCTGATCGGCATTCTGTACTGGGCCGGCCTTGCGCCTTCGGCGCCGTTCGCCATGGACCCGGTGCCGCCGCTGGGGGTGCCCGCGGTGCTGTCCCTGGCGTTCTGGGGCGGCGTTTGGGGCTGGCCCGTCTGGTGGCTTGTCCGGCGATTTCATGGTGTGATCTATTGGCTGGGTGGTATCGGTGCGGGCGCCGTCGGACCCACGGCCGTGGCCCTGCTGGTGGTGTTCCCGCTCAAGGGGCGGGAAGTGGGGCTGGAGATGGTGCCGGCGGGTCTTATGGTCAACGCGGCCTGGGGACTGGGGCTGGTTTTGATGATGTACCCCTGGGCCCGGCTCCGGGTCAGGGCAGCCTCGGCACAGGGTGAAACCGATCATGGATCGTGAGCTTATCCCCCTGTTGGCGGATGGAGCCTTTCATTCCGGGCAGGAGCTGGGGGACAAGCTGGGCGTTTCCCGGGCCGCGGTCTGGAAGCGTCTGCGCCGGCTGCAGGAACTGGGCCTGGAGTGCGAACGGGTGCGCGGCAAGGGCTACCGGATTCCCGGTGGGCTGGATCTGCTGGATTCCGAACACATTTACGCCGCCCTGGATCCACGTGCCGAGCCCATGCCGGTAGAGGTGGTGGAGATAACCGGCTCCACCAATACCGATTTGCTTGATGGTTTGCGCCACGGCATGGAACCCCCCCGGGCGCTGGTGGCGGAATACCAGCACAGTGGCCGGGGCCGGCGCAGCCGCTCCTGGCTGTCGCCCTACGGACGGTCGCTGTATCTCAGTCTCGCCTGGCCCTTCAGCGGCGGTGCCGCCCAGCTTGAAGGGCTGAGCCTGGCCGTGGGCACGGTCCTGGCGGAGCAGCTGGTTTCGGAAGGGCTCGAACCAGTGGGGTTGAAATGGCCCAATGATGTTCTGGTGAATGGCCGGAAACTGGCCGGCATCCTGATCGAACTGGCGGGCGATGTGGACGGGCAATGCACCGCCGTGATCGGCATCGGGGTCAACGGTGATCTGGGGGGACTCGCCGCGGAAGTCATTGACCAGGACTGGACCGATCTGCGGCGGGAGCTGGGCGCGATGCCGGATCGTAATCGGCTGCTGGCCCGGGTGCTGTCCGAGCTGGCCCTGATGCTGCCGGTGTTCGCGGCCGAGGGGTTCCGGGGGATCAAGCCGCGCTGGCAGCGCTTTGATCTGGCCCGTGAGCAACCGGTACGCATTCAGGTGGGGGATCAGAGCTATGACGGACGGGCGGAAGACGTTACCGATACGGGGGCGCTGGTGGTAAACATCCAGGGTGAACGCAGGCACTTTTACGGCGGAGAAGTCAGTCTGAGGCTCGCCCCGGAGACTGTACGGGAGCAAGGATGACTCTGGTGCTGGATATTGGTAATACGGCCCTGAAATGGCGGGTTCATCATGAACACGGCAATACCCAGGGGGACTGCCTGCACGGGCGGTGCTGGCGCGACGTCGTGGAAGGGCTGCACGCCGAGTGGGGGGAATCCGTGGACCGGATCTGGGTGGCCTCGGTTGCCGGGCGCGCGGCGGACGAGGAAGTGGCCGGGTTGCTGGAAGCGACGTTCGGACTTGTGCCCGACTTTTACTACTCCCGGGGCCGGGATCAAGGCATAACCAATGCCTATGCCGAACCCCGGCGCCTGGGGGTGGATCGCTGGCTGGCCATGCTGGAAGCCTGGCACCGCGTGGGCGATGCCGTCATTGTCGATTGCGGCAGTGCCCTGACCCTGGATGCGGTGGACGGTTCGGGGGAACATCAGGGCGGCTATATCGTGCCCGGGCTGGGCATGTTGCGCGAGAGCCTGGCCGCGGGTACCGCGGAGGTTCAGGTGGGCGATGAAGACCCGGCACGCGCGCTGGCACCGGGACGGAGCACGGCCGAGGGAGTAAGGCACGGGATCCTGCGCATGACCGTGGCCTTTATCCGGGACGGGGTGGTTGAACTGCGCCGGGGCCTTGCCGATACTTGCAGGGTCTTCCTCACCGGCGGGGACGCGCATCATATTGCACCGCTGCTGGACCTGGAAGTCGAACTGGCGCCGGAGCTGGTGCTGGATGGACTGGAGCGCGTCATGAGGCGTCGGGACCACGGGGGCTAGGTACACGCATGCGCTGGGTATTCTATTCATTGCTGATCCTGAACCTGGTCTATCTGGTCTGGAACCTGGTGGATCTGGGCACCTCCTCGGTGGAACCCGTGCAGAGCTACCAGCCGGAGTCCAGCGCGCCGCAGGAGCTGACCCTGCTGGAGGAAGCCCGGGCCGGTGAGACGACCGGAGACGGCGCTCCGGCACCGGCGGAACGCCAGCGTCTGTGCCCGGTGGTGGGGCCCTTCGAGACGCGGGCGGAGGGTGAACAGGCCCTGGAAGAGCTGACCGATGCCGACTATCAGGGCCGGGTGCGCGGCATTCAGGTGGAAGAGGAACGCCTGCACTGGGTCTATATCCCGTCCCTGGACAGCCGCGACGAGGCCCTGCAAACGTTGCGTGAGCTCCAGTCCCGCGGCGTCGACAGCTTTGTGGTCAGCGAGGGCGAAGACCGCAATGCCATATCCCTGGGATATTTCCAGAGCGAGGACTCCGCCCGGGGACTGCGCTCCAAGATGGAGACTGCGGGCTACCCGGCCGAAATCCGCGAAACGGCGGAAGAGGTCACCGAGTACTGGATCTATATCGACAGCCGCAGTGTCGATGATGACGGCGAAGCCCTGCGCCGGTTTCTCCAGGCCCGAGAGGGCGTAGAGGCGGATCACAGCAGCTGTACAGCAGCCGCTCCGAATATCGGACGTTGACAGGAATTGCAGGTCTCACGGCGATTCATTACAATCCGCCGCCTCAAGGCCTTATGGCTGGCGTAGCTCAGGTGGGCGAATCCGGACCGGAATGCCGGTGGCATTCCGCAGCCGGGATGAGCGCCCGGCCATGGCGGGCCGGGCCGGGGGTTATCGAAGCCGCCGACGTTACGCCATGGATGGCAGGGAAAGCCTTGGTAATGTCGCTGGCGTAGCTCAGGTGGTAGAGCAGCTGACTTGTAATCAGCCGGTCGGGGGTTCGAATCCTCTCGCCAGCTCCAGAGACAGAACAGGCACCGGAGGAGGCATCCGGCGAGCCCCGCGAAAATCCCGGATGTGTGTTGACATCCGCAGGGCGCGAAAAGAGAATATAGGCCCTTTTTCGGAGGCGTACCCAAGTGGCCAAAGGGATCAGACTGTAAATCTGACGCGTTACGCTTCGGAGGTTCGAATCCTCCCCCCTCCACCAAACGTTGGGGGAGTCGGCAAACGAAGCCGGCCCCCGAAAGGGAAAAAGGCGCCGCGAAGCGGTGCCGGCCAGGTCGGCGGGTATAGTTCAACGGTAGAACCTCAGCCTTCCAAGCTGATAATGCGGGTTCGATTCCCGCTGCCCGCTCCAGAATGCGCTGGAGCGTGGAGAAGGTTGCGGTGAGTTCAGCGCTCATGTAGCTCAGTCGGTAGAGCACATCCTTGGTAAGGATGAGGTCACCGGTTCAAATCCGGTCATGAGCTCCAGGTTCCGGGTTGGTAGTAGATGGGCCCGGGCGCGCCCGGGCCAGTCGAAAAGTCGGGCCACGAGCAGCCGCCTCAAGGCTGGTCCGGTCGTGGTTGACTGCACGGCGGCAACATATAATTGAACGAAGAGGTGTGAATCGTGGGAAAGGAAAAATTCGAGCGCAGTAAGCCGCATATTAACGT
>CAZHGU010000124.1:0-5172 GCA_964532105.1 uncultured Alcanivorax sp.
CAATGACGCCGCCGGCACCGAGGTGCTCTGGACGCTGATTCAGGACCAGCACTCGGAGGAAAAGGTCATCAACCTGGAAGCCAGCCGACGGTTGGGCGGTGACTTCAAGCTGACCCTGGAAGGCCGTGCCTATACGGATACCGGTGACCCGCTCACCCGTGCCGAGGTGGTTCAGCTGGGCCGTCAGGGCCGGGATATCTTCGACGGCGAGCGGCTAACCCCCTTTGCCAACGACGACTTTGTCCAGGCGGAACTGATCTGGTATTTCTGAACCGTCCCCCCGATAAGTCGTTTTCGACTTTGCGGGGCGGCCCCTCTATGCCGGATAATCCCCCCAACTGATTGTTCTGGATGCGGGCCGTCGGCCCCGGCAACGAGAGGACCCATTGTGAGCCAGCAAGCGATTGTGATCAGCGGCACCGGTTTGTGGACCCCGGATGAGGCCATCACCAACGAGGAACTGGTGGAGTCGTTCAACGAATATGTGCGGCGCTACAACGAGCGCCATGCCGCCGATATCGAGGCGGGCCATACCACGCCGCTGGAACCCTCGGGCACGGATTTCATTGAAAAGGCTTCGGGCATCCGTCAGCGCTATGTACTGGACAAGGAAGGCATTCTGGATCCGGAACGGCTGTGTCCGCGCATTCCCGAGCGCCCGGACAACCAGATCTCGGTGCAGGCGGAGCTCGCGCTCAACGCCATCGAGCCGGCGCTGGAGAACGCCGGCGTCAAGGCTGAAGAGGTGGATGCCGTGCTGGTGGCCTGTTCCAACATGCAGCGCCCCTATCCGGCCATGGCCGCCGAGGTGCAGTACTACATGGGCATGGGCGACGGCTGGGGCTACGACATGAATGTGGCCTGTTCGTCCGCCACCTTCGGCATACAGGCGGCGGTGGACGCACTCAGCATGGGCCATGCCCGGCGGGTGGTGGTGGTGAACCCGGAGATCTGCTCGGCCCATCTCGCCTGGCAGGACCGGGATTGTCACTTCATCTTCGGTGATGTGAGCACGGCCATGGTGCTCGAGAGCGCCGACACGGCCCGCTCCGAACAGAACTGGGAAGTGCTGGGCACCCGGCTGCGTACCCAGTTCTCCAGCAATATCCGCAACAATTTCGGCTTTCTCAACCGCTGTGACGATTCGGGCATGGGCGCGCGGGACAAGCTGTTTCGCCAGGAAGGGCGCAAGGTGTTCCGCGATGTTTGCCCCCTGGTGGCCGAACAGATCGGCGGCCATATCCGGGATCTGGATCTGCAGGCGGAGGATCTGAACCGCCTCTGGCTGCATCAGGCCAATCTGGGCATGAACGAGTTGATTGCGAAAAAAGTGCTAGGCCGGGACGCCAGCCGTGAAGAAGCTCCCGTGATTCTGGACGAATACGCCAATACCAGCTCGGCCGGCTCCATTATCGCCTTTCACAAGCACAGCGCGGACCTGGCGCCGGGCAGCCACGGCGTCATCTGCTCCTTTGGCGCGGGGTACTCCATCGGCAGTGTGGTGGTGCGCCGGCGTGCGTGAAGCCCAATTACACCGGATTTAACAAATCCGGGGTTGTAACAAGATCCCTGCCATGGCATCCCGAGGGTGTCCCGATTCGGGGACTTTCAGGTCTCCCTTTGATCTGATCATTTTCTGAACACCAGGAGAGGATCCCATGGCAAAATCGAACAAACTCAGTCCGCTGGCGGCCACCGTAAGCGCCGCCTTTATCGCCACCGCAATGGGGACTTCGGCGCAGGCCGCGGAAAATCCCTTTGCCACCACCGAGCTGAACCAGGGCTATCAACTGGCCGACAAGCACAAGGAAGGCAAGTGCGGTGAAGGCAAGGACGGCAAGAAAGGTGAAGGCAAGTGCGGTGAAGGCAAGAAGCACAAGGAAGGCAAGAAAGGCGAAGGAAAGTGTGGCGAAGGCAAGAAGGACAGGGACGGCAAGAAGGGCGAAGGGAAGTGCGGTGAAGGCAAGTGCGGCGGATAAGGTCGCGCCTGTCACGGAAAGAGGACACCTGAACCATGACCTTGAACACTGATGCAGTACAAGGAGCCGGTTTGGGCTTGCGGCGGGCCCTGATGGGCCCGCTTTCCTCCTATACGGGGACGCCACCCGACTTTCTGGAAGTGGCGCCGGAAAACTGGATCCGCATTGGCGGGGCCGCCAGACGCCGCTTCCGGGCCTTTACCGAGCAATACCCCATGGTGACCCATGGACTGTCCCTCTCACTGGGCGGTCCGTCGCCGCTGGATTACGAGCTGCTCGGCGACATTCGTGGTTTTCTGCGCGAATTCGATATCCAGTG
Organism: uncultured Alcanivorax sp.; assembly: GCA_964532105.1. GTDB lineage: Bacteria > Pseudomonadota > Gammaproteobacteria > Pseudomonadales > Alcanivoracaceae > SLJS01. The sequence continues at coordinate 2,299 of CAZHGU010000124.1, forward strand.
TTATACCGAACATCTGAGTTATTGCAGTGATCAGGGCCATCTCTATGATCTCATGCCCATCCCGTTTACCGAGGAAGCGGTGCACTACACGGCCGATCGCATTCGCCGGGTGCAGGATTTCCTGGGTGAACGTATTGCCGTGGAAAACGTCAGCTATTATGCCGCGCCCCATCAGAGGATGACGGAACTGGAGTTTCTCCGGGCCGTGCTGGAAGAAGCGGACTGCGGTCTGTTGCTGGATGTGAACAACATCCATGTGAACAGCGTCAATCACGGTTATGACGGCCGCACCTTTCTGGATGCGCTGCCCGGCGAACGCATCTTCTATATTCATGTCGCCGGCCATTATGACGAGGCCGAGGATCTCAAGGTGGATACCCATGGCGCGGATGTGATTGAGCCCGTCTGGGATCTGCTGGAGCGCGCCTACGAGAACTTCGGGCCACTGCCTACCATGCTGGAGCGTGATTTCAATTTTCCCGAGCTGCCGGAGCTCATGGGAGAAGTGGACCATATTCGCGAACTGCAACAGACGGTGCGAAGCGGGAGTGCGGTCAGCGCATGAACGATCCAGCTTTTATCCGGGTGGAACGGGAGTTCGCGGCGCATCTGCGGAATCCGGAGCAGGTTTCGGCTCCGGCGGATATCGAGGATCGCCGCCTGCAGATCTATCGGGATCTGGTCTACAACAATGTGGCCGGTTTTCTCGATAGCGGCTTTCCGGTATTGAAAAGCATCCTGCCCGAAGAGCGCTGGCACGAAATCGTGCGCGATTTCCTGGCATGTCATGTCTCGGAATCTCCCTATTTCGTGGATATTCCCGCCGAGTTCCTGGACTACCTGGACCGGGAATTCGAAGCCGCGGACGGGGATCCGCCTTTCCTGCACGAGCTGGCCCATTACGAATGGATGGAGCTGGTGGTGGATATCAGCCGCGAGGAAATCCCGCGCACGGCGGTGAAGGCAGAAGGGGATCTGCTTGAGGGCATTCCGGTGGTTTCGCCACTGGTGCATGTACTGGCCTATGACTGGCCCGTTCATCATATTTCCGCGGATTTTCAACCGGAACAACCCCTGGAGCAGCCCGTATGGCTGCTGATCTACCGGGACTCGGAAGACGAGGTCCGTTTCATGGAAATCAATGCGGTGACGGCGCGGTTGCTGGCATTGCTGCAGGACAATAATGAGCGTTGCGGCCGGGCGGTGCTGGAGCAGATCGCCACCGAACTGGGCGCGTCGGATTCCGGGCCCATTATCAGTTTTGGTCACGAAACACTGGAGAATCTTCGCGCCCGTGATATTGTTCCGGGCACGGTCGATTCAACGGATCAGGGGGAAGCATGAACTGGCTTATACTGCAGGCGAATCGTATCCACGACTGGCTGGATGGCCTGGGCAAACTGGATTTTCTGGCGCCGTTGGCCCTGCGGCTGTTCCTCGCGCCCATCTTCATCACTGCGGGGCTCAACAAGCTGGGCAGCTTTTCCGGCACCGTGGAATGGTTCGGGAATCCGGACTGGGGCCTGGGATTGCCGTTCCCGGAACTCCTGGCCACGCTCGCCATGCTGTCCGAACTGGTGGGCGGTTTTCTGCTGTTGTTCGGACTGGCCACGCGTTATATCGCCGTGCCGCTGATGGTCACCATGCTGGTGGCGGCTTGTGCGGTTCACTGGGACAACGGCTGGTTTGCCATCGCACCGTCCGAGCCCCGAACCAGCATGGCACAGCCGCTGGCGCAGATCGGTTTTCCGGGTGCGGAAGAAAGCCTGGAAAACTCCCGCGAGGTGGGGGAGCGTCTGAACGCGGCCCAATCCATTCTGCGTGAGCACGGCAACTATGACTGGCTCACCGAAAAGGGCAATTTCGTCGTGCTCAATGACGGTGTCGAGTTTGCCGTGACCTATTTCATCATGCTGCTGGTGTTGTTCTTCCAGGGAGCGGGGCGTTTCGTCAGTCTGGATTACTGGATCCGTAAACGTTTCCGGCGCTGGCGCGATTAATGCCGGACAGGGATATCGGAGACAATGGGGTCACCCGGGCGGTGCCGCTGATGCGCGCAGCGCTTTTGCTGCTGGCGCTGGTGCTGGTAAGTGGGTGCGCGCACCGGATGTCGGAGTCGGAACTGGATCCGGACCCCTGGGAAGGGGTCAACCGCAAGGTATTCGCTTTCAACAATACCGTGGACCAGTATGCCTACAAGCCTGTCGCGCAAGCCTATCTCGAGGTGACCCCGGACTGGCTGAACGAAAGCATCAACCGGTTCTTCGACAACCTCACGGATCTGCGCAGCGGCATCAACGGCATCCTGCAGTGGCGCTGGTCCGTGGCCGGGCAGAACCTGGGCCGTTTTACCGTGAATTCCACCCTGGGCGTGGCCGGCCTGTTTGACGTGGCGTCGGAGATCGAGCTGGCCCGCTCGGATCAGGATTTCGGACTGACCATGGCGCGCTGGGGTGTGGCCAGCGGGCCCTATATCGTCATGCCCTTCATGGGGCCCGCCACGATCCGCTCCACCGCCGGCCGGGCGCCGGATTACTGGCTCTGGGTGCCCAATTATATCGACGACACGCTCACCAGTTACGGCGTTACCGCCATCTCGCTGCTGGATCGCCGGGCCCGGCTGCTGAGCATGGAAGGCGCCATTGTGGGCGATCGCTATACTTTTATCCGCGATACCTGGCTGCAAAACCGCCGGCAGAAGGCGGGACTGGCGCCGCAACAGGATGATTTCGGGGAGGGCTTCGAACCCTCCGGGGACGACGGCTGGTAGAAGGAACCTCTGTACGAGTCCTGCGCACGGCTTGTTACGCACATAATCGGATGTAACCAGCCCGCAGCGCAAGAAATGGGCAACGGCACTTACGGAAGAATGAG
>CAZHGU010000125.1:0-5172 GCA_964532105.1 uncultured Alcanivorax sp.
GTGCTGCGCCCGATTGCTGTCGATGCGCAGACTGACCCCGTCGGGCAGGGTCTCGTCCAGCTCCGCCATCACGTCCTTGGCGGCGGCGGAAACCGTCAGCGGTGACTGGGTCCCGGTGCGGAAAAGTTCGATCTCGACCGAGGGCACGCCGTTGAAACGGGAGTGGAAGCCGGTCTCGTCGAAGCCGTCCCGGACCGAGGCAATGTCACCCAGGGTGATGGTGCCGCCGGCGTCGTCGCTGGCAAGGACAATATCCCTGTAGGCGTCCGCCCAGAGGCGGCGTTCCTCCATGCGCAGGAGGATGTCGCCGCCGTCGGTGGCGACCGAGCCGGCCGGGATGTCCTTGGCCGAGGCTTCGATACGCTGGGCGATCTCCTGCAGGGTCAGGTTGTACTCCCGGAGCCGATCCTGGGGTACTTCCACCTGGGTCAGGTAGTCTGGTACGTCGCTGATCGTTGCCTGGGTGATGTCGTCCTCGGCCAGCAGCCGGTCACGGACCTGCTCGCCCACCTGGCGCAGGGTCCAGATGTCCACGTCGCCATACAGCACCAGTTCCAGTACATCCGGGGAGCGGCTCTGCAGGTTGACCTGGGGTTCCTCCGCCTCGTCCGGGAAGGTGCGGATGCGGTCGACTTCCTGTTCAATGTCCTGGAGCGCCTGCATCCGGTTGGCACCGTTAACCAGTTCCAGGGTGATGTTGCCGGTTCCCTCGCTCGCGGTGGAGGTCATCTCCTTGATGTTCTCGAGCCCCTGGACGGCCTCTTCAACTGGCAGCAGTATGCCCTGCTCCACTTCTTCCGGGGCGGCACCGGGGTAGGTGACGGAGACCTGGACGATGTCCGGCTCGAATTCCGGGAAGACTTCCTTCTGTACCTCGAATGCCATCCAGGTGCCGCCGGCCAGCAGGAGGATCATCAGCAGGTTGGCGGCAATGGAATTACGCGCCATCCACTCGATCGGGCCCACCCAGCCCCGGTTGTTCGGGTTCTGGTCGTTCCCGGAGTTCATTCGCTGTCCTCTTCGGTGCGCAGGTCCGCGCCTTCGACAACCGTGGCAACGTCGCTGGTGATGACGGATTCGCCGGCTTCAACGCCGCTGGTGACAGAGGCGTATTCAGCGTCCCGGAACGCAATGTCGGCGTCCCGTATGGAAAGCTCCCCGTCTTCCATGATCCAGACTGTGTCGTTGCGGCGGATGTGATTGCGGTTAAGGCGGACCACGTCCTCGAGCTTCCGTCCCTCGATGGTGGTGTTCAGGAAGGAACCGATCAGCAGGGGTGGTTTGTCGGCGGTTTCGGATTCGAGTGCCAGCGGGTCCTCAACGGTGATCAGCACACGGGCGAGGCGGGAGGTTTCGTCCAGTTCCCCTACCAGGCGCTGCAGACGGCCCTCGCGATGCTGGTCCTCGGGCCAGGCGGTGTTGTTGCGGATGGTGGCCGGCGCTCCGGTCTCCCCGCTGCGTTCGTCGAACCGGAGCCAGCGCAGGTGGCTCTGGGGAATGGTGGCTTCCACCCAGTATTTTTCCACGCCCACCAGGCGCCCCATTTCTTCACCGGTGCTGACCTGGGTGCCCACGCTGATCTCTCGGCTCAGCACCCGGGCATTGAAGGGGGCGGTGACACTCGTGCGGTCGAGTTCCAGTTGCGCCTGTTTCAGGGCGGCTTCGGCGGATTCCACCGAGGCGCGTGCCTGTTCCAGCTGGGGCTGGCGCAGGACCAGGGCCTTGTTGGAGCCCGAAAGCTCTTCGCCGAGCAGTTCAAATTCCTGCTCGGCCACGTTCTGTTGACCCTGCTCAATATCCAGGTCCGAGCGCGCCTGACTCAGCTCGCTGCGACGCTGCTGGAGGGTGGCCTCATAATCGGCCGGATCAATCTTTACCAGCATCTCGCCTTCATCGACCATCCCGCCCGGTGTGAACTCGGACGCCCGATCGATGATCTGGCCACTTACCCGGGGCCTGAGGGTAAGTTCCCGGGCGGCGCGTACGCGCCCCATGGCGGTAATGGTCGGGCGGTAGTCCTGTCGCTCGGCGGTGGTGATGTCCACCAGCATGGCGGTTTCCAGGGCGGTATCCGGGCCACGGGTAGCGGTGGGTTCGGACAGGAAAACAAACCACACCAGCACCGCCCCCGCCACCAGGATGGCAAGGGAGATGAACGCGGTCTTGATGCGGCCTGCGCGGCCGGTCTCCGGGCGTGCTGCGCTGTCGTCGATCGGTTCGTTCATCCTGTCTCGCTCATGAAGTCTTCACGGGGGTCAAAACCGCCGGCCAGTGCCCGGTACAGGGCGATCCGGTATTCCAGAAGCTGGCGTTGGGCGCTGATCAGGCTGCGCTGCAGGTCCTGGCGGTCGGTCAGGGCGGTCAGCACATCAATGTAACCAACCTGCCCGTTGAAATACTGCTGCCGGAGTTGTTCATAGGTGGCCTCGGTCAGCTCCAGCTGGCGTTTGATGCGCTCAATGGCCTGACGCTGCTTGCGCTCCTGGACCAGTGCATCCTCCACTTCCTGGAAGGCGGTGAGCACGGTCTGGCCGTATTCGTACAGGCGCTGGCGGCGTACCGCACGGGCCTGGCTGACCTCGGCATCGCGCTGGCCGGCGTCAATCAGGGGCGCCACCAGGTTGCCGGCCAGGGCGGTGGCCCAGTTGTCGAAGAGATCCTCGACACTGTTCTCCCGGGTTGAGGCGGAGGCCGTGAGCGTCAGGCTCGGGAACTGGTTCCTGATGGCGGCGGCCAGGTCCGCATCGGCGGCCTGCAGCTGGTTGAAGGCCTGGCGCACGTCCGGACGGCGCTGGACCAGTTCGGCCGGTACACCGGTTTCCGGCAGTGGTGGCAGTTCCGGCAGGCCACGGCCCTCCGGCAGATCGGTGTTCCGGGGCGTACGGCCGAGCAGGACGGCGAGCTGGTTCTCCAGGACCTGGAGTTCGGATTCCGTACCCAGCCGTTCTTCCTCGGTGGATTCCAGCAGCTGGCGCTGGCGCAACACATCGGCGCTTCCGGCCTGGCCGCTGCCGAACTGGGTCTCCAGCAGTTTCACCATGCTGCGGTTGGTCTCGATCTGGGATTCGGCAAGATCGAGCTGGGCCCTCTGGGCCCGCAACTGGTACCAGGTGCGGGTTACTTCGGCACTCAGGGTGAGGGCCGTGGTGCGGTAGTCCGCCCGGGTGGCAAGGGCCCGGTATTGTTCCGCTTCCACCTGGGAGTTGATGCGGCCCCAGAGGTCCACCTCGTATTCGGAACTCAGACCCAGGCTCAGGGTTTCCTCGGAGTCACTGCTGTCACTGTTGCTGACCTCGCCCTGGACGTTGGCATCCAGGTTCGGGTAGAGATCGGCGGACTGCTGGTGCACGGCAGCGCGGGCTTCACGCAGGCTCTGCCAGGCGGTAAGCAGGTCGAGGTTGGCATCAAGGCCGTCCTGTACCAGTTCGTTCAGGCGTTCATCGTCGAAGCTTCGCCACCAGCGATCCGGCGCCGGTTCATCACCGGAGGCCGAGAAAGTCTCGGGTACCGTAACCGGTGGTTCCGGTCTCTCTTCCGGCTGGGAGGCGCAACCGGCCAAAAGGCCGGCCAGCAGCAGTGCCATCAGGCGTTCAGGCATGAATCTCCACATTGGTTTTCGGAGGCGATTCTATCCCGGCAAGGCTATCAGCCTGCCGGGGACCGAGCCGAGTGCATCTTCGACCAGCGCACCACGTACCGATCACTCGCTCGTGGCGCTGACGGCTCGCGAGCGAACCGTGATGCCGTGGTACGGTTCCACCGCGGTTTACCCCGTCGTGTTTTCATAGGGACGAATAGCCTGGAGCTGCCTGAATACCCGACAGCAACAGCTGCGACCGATACATTGAAAGACAGCAAGTTCGTAGGCCGCGCAATGTCTTTAACATGCTGGGCTGTTTCGATCCCCCCAGCACTCACCGCGAGTAATTATCGGAACCGTCGATGCAGTGAAAAAGCAGAAATCAGGGAGAAAATGTGAAATCGGCGATTCAGATTGCGGCGAGTGCAGCCCGACCGCTCAATCGAGCGCCTCGCGCGGGCTGAACGGTTTACAGATGTAGTCGTCCGCGCCCGGTTCGAGCCCCGGCAGACGGTCGATTTCCTCCACCCGTGCGGTCACCATGACGATTGGGACATCGCTGAACTGGCGGATCTTCCGGCGAATTGTGGCCACAATTTGAAGAAACCGCGGATCCGTCTTGCAGGCGCTTGTTTCGGAGTGCACGTGCGGGATACTGGCGCACGACAGCCGCCCGTTGAAGCGGCCCCAGCGGAGCAAGGACACCATTGCGACGACCCGGTATCACGGCCCGGCTGTTCCTGGCGCTCCTCGGCCTCACCCTGGTGGTGGTCGTGACCATGGTGTTCACGACTTTGAGCGCGCGCTCAGGGAGCGACTACAGGAGGGCGCACGGGTTCCACCTCCCCCGCGTTTGCGGCGGCGACTTGCGGAGATGCTGCACAGGACAAGACCGAGCCGGATGGCCCGAGATGACGGTGACCGTCTCCCCATGATCCGTGCGCAACCGCTATAGTTCACGACGGAAACAACCGGAGCAATATGCAGCCCCAGCGATCGTAATACTCGACCGGGAACCGGCCCTCGCGCGGTGCGGTTTCCCGCACCAGGGTATCGCCGAGCTTCCGGGCCGCCATTGCTGGGGTCCATCTGGGGGCCAACACCGCTGCAACGATGTGGTATGTAGCCCTTTGGCGCAGTTTGTTTCAGGTCGCCCGAAATTCCCGGTATCGCAACGACTTACGATTCTTCCAGATGCAATAAGTACTTGGCTGGCGAGGCCCCGGTTCCCCGCGGGGAGCGTCTGTAAATCCCAGGTCGGCGGTTCGAATCCGCCCCGGGGAGCCATAAATCAAGAAGTTACGTAACCTCCAGTCCCTCCTTATTTTGATTTTGGGGTCCATGACGCCACCAAAGACCCCGCGTCGCAGGCCGTATGACTCTGCCGACCTATCCCTGCAGACGGCCTCGATACCAATCTACTTGGCTTTTGTTCCGGTAGACATGCCGGTCGGGACCGGCATCCGCAAGTGAAGCGCAGCCAGGATCTGTCCCCGGACAAAAGCTCCGGAGCGACGGCGACTGACATTCCAAATAACGCCCGAATTGCCCACCGCTTTCGTTGGCTGAAGCCACCTCCGTTCAGGTCCTCT
>CAZHGU010000126.1:0-5156 GCA_964532105.1 uncultured Alcanivorax sp.
AGGAGAAGCGAATCATGAAACGAGTCGGTTTTGTCGGCTGGCGCGGCATGGTGGGCTCGGTGCTCATGGACCGCATGCGCGCCGAGGACGATTTCGCGTCCATCGAACCGGTGTTCTTTTCCACCTCCCAGGTGGGCCAGCCCGGTCCGGATGTGGGCAAGGACATTCCCGAGCTCAAGGACGCGAAAGACATCGACGAGCTGAAAAGCCTGGATGTGATCGTCACCTGTCAGGGCGGCGATTACACCAAGGCCGTCTATGACGATCTGCGCAAGGCCGGCTGGCGGGGCTACTGGATCGATGCCGCCTCCGCCCGGCGCATGGAAGACGACAGTGTCATCGTGCTGGATCCGGTCAACCGCGAGGTGATCGACGAGGCCCTGCGCGCGGGCAAGAAGGATTTCATCGGCGGCAACTGTACCGTCAGCCTCATGCTTATGGGGCTGGGCGGTCTGTTCAACGCGGGCCTGGTGGAATGGGCCAGTGCGCAGACCTATCAGGCCGCTTCCGGGTCGGGCGCGCAGCACATGCGCGAGCTGATCGCCCAGATGGGCCGGCTTCACGAGGGTGCGGCCGAGCAACTCGCCGATCCCGCCAGCGCCATCCTCGATATCGACCGGCGTGTGACCGAAACCATGCGCGGCGACGGTCTGCCCGTGGAGCATTTCGGCTTTCCGCTGGCGGGCAGCCTGTTGCCCTGGATCGATGCGGAACTGGACAACGGCCAGAGCAAGGAAGAGTGGAAGGCCCAGGCGGAGAGCAACAAGATTCTGGGGCATGACACGCCGGTGCCCATTGACGGCACCTGTGTGCGCATTGGCGCCATGCGCTCGCATGCCCAGGCGCTGACCATCAAGCTCAAGCGTGACGTCCCGCTGGATGAAATCGAGTCCCTGCTGGACGAGGCCAATGACTGGGCCAGTGTGGTACCCAATGAGAAGGACGCCACGCTCAACCGGCTTACGCCCGCGGCGGTAACCGGCACCATGACGGTTCCGGTGGGCCGGTTGCGCAAGCTCAATATGGGTAACGAATTTCTCAATGCCTTCACGGTGGGCGATCAGCTGCTGTGGGGTGCCGCCGAGCCGTTGCGGCGCATGCTGGGCATTCTGCAGGAGCACGGATGAGTCGTGCCTTCAATGTGGCCCTGGCCGGTGCCACCGGCCTGGTGGGCGAAACCCTGGTGGACCTGCTGGAAGAGCGTGATTTTCCGGTAGGCGATTTTTTCGTGCTCGCCTCGGAGGAAGCGTCGGCCGAGCCCGTCTATTTCAACGGCGAACGCGCCCGCGCCTTTGCGCTGGAGAACTTCGACTTCAGCCAGGTGGATCTGGCCTTTTTTGCCGTGGACAGCGAGGTGGCCCGCGCACATGTTACCCGTGCCGCCGATGCCGGCTGTGTGGTGATCGACACCAGTGTCTGTTTCCGCTTCGACGAGCGCGTGCCCCTGGTGGTGCCGGAGCTCAATCCCCTGGGGCTGGCCGAGTTCCGCGAGCGTAACATCATCGCTTCGCCGGCCAGCGCGAGCGTGGCGCTGGCCCTGGCCCTGGCGCCGGTGGCTTCCCTGGCCGGGCTGGAGCGGGTGAATGTGTCCGCCTATCAGCCGGTGTCCGCCGACGGCCGCGCGGGCGTCGAGGAGCTCGCCCGCCAGACGGCCGAATTGCTCAACGGCCGCGAGGCCACCGTGGAGCGTTTCGGCAAGCAGATCGCGTTCAACAGTCACGCGCGCATTGGCGATGTGGCGGATAACGGCTACACCCGGGACGAGCTGGCGCTGGTGCTGGAAACGCGGCGTTTACTCGGCGATGCCAACCTGCCCGTGAACGCCACCTTTGTGCGCGTGCCCACCTTTTACGGGGAGGGGCTGTCGGTGCAGCTCGAAACCCGCGATGCCGTCGACGCCGGCACCGTCCGGGACGCCCTGGCGCGCACGGCGGGCGTGCGGGTCTTCGACGAGGCCGCCGCGGGCGGCCATGCCACGGCCCTGACGGAAGCGGTGGGCAGTGACGACATTTTCATCAGCCGAATCCGGGGCGATATCTCCCATCCCCGGGGCATCAGCTTCTGGATCGTGGCGGATAATGTGCGCAAGGGGGCGGCGCTCAACGGTGTACAAATCGCCGAATTATTGATAAAAGACTATCTGTGATGGATACTTATTGGCATTATGTTACGCTGTTTCTAGGTTTTGCTCCCAAACCCGGCTCAAAATCGGGAGCAGCGGCCGAGAGAACGGGCAAATGTCTATCCCGGGCGGGCGGCGCCGGCGCTCCGGTGCATCGCGGCGGGAAACATAATAAAAAGGGTTCGACCATGTTCCGAAAAACTGGAATAGGCTTAATGGCCCTGGCGCTGCTGGCGCCCGGGATCGCCGCGGCACTCGGAGTCGGGGACTACGAGCTGAACTCCTATCTGAATCAGCCGCTGGACATGCGGGTGAAGCTCAGCGATACGGGGGAGCTTGCGCAGGACGAAATCCTGGTTGAACTCGCCGCCGACGAGGACTATGAACGCTCCGGCGTGCAGCGCAGCCAGCTTCATTCCCGGCTCAACTTCGAGGTGGAGCTGGACGAGGATGCCCAGACCGGCACCATTCATATCACCACGGACAAGCCCGTTCGCGAACCCTATATCAATTTCCTCACGGAAGTGCTCTGGCCCACCGGCCGGATGCTGCGTGAGTTCACGGTATTGCTGGATCCGCCCACGCAGGAGCAGCAACAGAAACAGCCCGCCCAACCCGAAACACAGGACACCCGCACGGACCAGCAAGAGCGGGAAGAGGCGACTCGCGGCGAGCAGGAATCGGTCAGCCGGCCGGTGGAGCCGCGTGAACCGGCCGAGCCCACGCGCAGCGAGGCCGAGGAGTCGCAGGCGCCGGTGGCCGAGGCGCCCGAGCCGGAGGATCGCCAGACCTATACGGTCAAGCAGCAGGACACCATGTGGCAAGTGGCGCAAGACTATCGCCCGGACAGCAGTGTGTCCGTGCAGCAGATGCTCAGCGCCATCAAGCAGTTGAACCAGGACGCCTTTATCGACGGCAACGTCAACCTGGTGCGTGAAGGCGCGGTGCTGCGCATTCCCTCCCAGCAGGAAATCCGCGCCATCAATACCCGCAAGGCCATGCAGGAGCTCGCCAGCCAGAACCGCCAGTGGCGTGAGATGCTCCAGGCCCGGGGCATTGATCCGGACAGCGCGCCCCTGCAGGGCACGCCCTCGCCGGGCGAGGGTGAGCGCCGCGGTACGGGTGAAGGCGAGGTGCAGCTCGTAACCGAGGACGGTGAATCCACCGGTGAAGGCAGTGGAGCCGGTGGTGAAGGTTCCGCCGACAGCCAGCAGCTGGAAAACCAGCTGGCCATGCGCGAGGAAAACCTTGATCGGCTGGAACGCGAGAACGAGGAACTGAGTTCCCGGCTGGATGATCTGGAAGAACAGGTGCAGACCAGCGATCAGTTGCTGCAATTGCGCGAGGAAAAGATCTCCCGACTCCAGGAAGAACTGAAGCAGCTGAGTGAAAACGAGGGTGTCGACGTCTCCGAGGATCTGATGGAGCCGGTGGAGCAACCGGACGCACAGGATACGGCGGATGCCGAGGGCACGGCCGGGGATGAACCAACCGACGGCGAAGCCGGGCCCGCCGATGACGCAGAGCAAGCCGGTGAGGATGACGGCGAGCAGACCGCGGATGCGCAGACCGATACGGAGGAGGGCGCCCAAGGCGAGGACACGGCCGAAGGTACGGCTGAGCAGGACGCCGCTTCCGGGGATGAAGAAGCCGCGGACGCGGGCGAGGATGGAGAAGCGGCCCAGGGCGACGATGAAGCCGCCGCTCAGACGGAGCCCGCCGAACGCGCGGATCAGCAGGATCCCGGGACTACCGAACCCGAGGCGCAGCCGTCGCTGGTGGAGCGTATCCTCGACTTCATCATGGGCAATCTGATGCTGATCGGCGCGGGCCTGGTTGGTCTGATCGCACTGGTCGTGGCCGCCGTGCTGATGCTGCGCCGGGGCGGCGACCAGGGTCTGGCCGAAGAAGGCCCCATGGTCGAGGCGGACGAGGATGACGACTTCCTGCCCGCCGGTCTGATGGACGACGATGAAGGCGAATTCGGCTCGGGCGATGACGACCAGGGTGCAGGCTCGGAGCGCGCCGATGAGGGTCAGGATCCGCTGGAAGAGGCGGATCTCTATGTGGTCTATGGCCGCCATCAACAGGCGGTGGACTACCTGCGGGGTGAAATCCGGAAGGCCCCCGAACGCAATGATCTCAAGATCCGCCAGCTCGACATTCTGGCGGAAATGGACGACAGCGACGCCTTTGAACAAGAGGCGGCCAACCTGACCGGCAGCGACCCGGAAGTGGACAGCCATATCGACACCCTGCGCGGCAAGGTGGGTGGCGGCGGAGCCGGTTCGGAGGAACCCTCGCTGGATGATCTGGAAATGGATCTTTCGTCCGGTCTGGATGAAGGCGGCGGCACGGCGGAAGCCACGCCTGCGGCGGAACCGGCTGAATCCGGGGCCGGGGATGAGGATCTGGAGTCGCTGGACGACTTCGGTGACTTTGATCTTTCGCTGGACGAGGACTCCGGGACGGGTCAGACCGGCGATACGGGCGGCGAGGACCTGGAGTTCGATCTCAGCGGCGAGTCCGCCGAGGAAGACAATTCCATTGATTTCGAGCCCTCCTCCGGTGGTGATACCGATGAGGAGCTGACCCTTGACAAGGGAGAAACGGAGCCGGAAACGGAGTCGGAATCGGAAGGCGGGGACGAACTGGGTGATCTCGAGTTTTCGCTGGATGATCTGGATACCGGCGAGGATTCCGGCGAAGAGGATTTGCTGGATATCGGTGAGGACAGCGAAGCGCCCGCAAGCGGGGCTCCGGCGGCGGACGAAAGCGCTTCCAGCGGGTCGCGCTCCGATGAGGAGGCTCCCAGTGAAACCGAGCCGTCGCTGGACCTGGATGACAGCTTCGATTTCGAGCTGGAGTCGAGCGGCGGCGATGACGACACGACCTTTACCCTGGACGAGGAAAATGTGAGTTCCGAGTTCAGCGAAGCCTCGGAAGAGCCGGCCGCGGATGATCTGGATCTTTCGCTGGATGATCTCGACACCGGTGAGGGCGAAGGCGGCGGCGAGGACCTGGATGCGACTCT
>CAZHGU010000127.1:0-1642 GCA_964532105.1 uncultured Alcanivorax sp.
CCCGGTGCCGTCACCGTCGCGTACTTCCATATCGGTGTAAGCGCACACTCGCCCCGCGGGCAGGCGCTGCCAGGTCCCGGCGCTGCGTAGCAGCCAGTGACTGGCTTCGTTGATGGCGGAGACGCGCAGTTCCGGCGCCCCCTCGGGCGCGGCCGGTTCCGGGGCGCCGTCGAGCACACGGATATGCAGACCGGTATCCGCCAGCAGCGCCGCCATGGCCCCGCCGGCCATGCCGCCGCCGATAATGAGAATGTCGTCTGTAGCATCCGTCACGGCGCTATCCTCCGCAGTCCCATTGCGCGACGCGCGAAAAGATGCCGTGGGCCCGGCAGCAGATCCAGCCCCGCCAGCCCCAGCTGCCGGGCATGGCCCAGGGGGCCGCGCTGGCGAAACAGTTCGGCAAGATGACGGGAAAAGGTAGCCACCGCCCACTGGTCATCGGCCCGGGCCAGTTCCCAGTCGCGCAGCAGCTTCCAGTCGCCGGGCGCTTCGGCCGTGGCCACCTGGTCGGCGAGCGCGACCAGATCCCGCAGGGTGAGATTGAACCCCTGGGCGGCCACCGGCGACAGGGTATGGGCGGCATTGCCCACCACCACGGCGCCCGGCACGGCCTGGGCCGCCGCCCGGGTGAGTACCAGTGGATAGCGCGCGGGCGCGCCGATGCGGTGAAAACGGCCCAGACGACTGCGGAAATGTCCTTCCAGCTCCGCCAGCAGATTCTCCGCCTCGGCGTTTTCCCGTGCGCGGATGCGTTCGCGGGGACCACTCCAGACCACGGCCATACGGCCTTCGGTCATGGGCAGAAGGGCGACCGTGCCCTCGTCGGTAAAGCGCTCGAAGGCCACGCCTTCGTGGGACACTTCGGTGACCACATTGGCCACCAGGGCGTCCTCGCCCGTGTCCTCGTGGTGGGCGGCAATGCCCAGCTTGTCACGCGTGGCGGATTGCGCGCCGTCGGCCACCACCAGCAGGGGCGTGGACAGTTCGGTGCCGCTTTCCAGCGTGGCGTTGTAGCCTTCGGTGGTTCTTTGCAGTGACGCCACCCGGTCGGGGGCAATCACACGGATGCCGTCATCGGCGGCCAGCGCGCGCAACAGGATCCGGCCCAGCCAGCGGTTTTCCATGACCGCGCCCAGCCGGGGTACGCCTTCTTCGGCCGCGCGAATCCGCGTAACACCGGGACGCCCGGCGCGGGCGACATGGACCGTGGTGATATCGGCGGCCTGCGCCAGCAGTTCCTCCAGCAGGCCGATGTCGTCGAGCGCGTTCAGGGTACCGGCGGCCAGGGCCGTGCGGCGGGCGTCGAAGCTGGGCGAAAGAGGCTCGTCCGGGTCCGGCAGGCTGACCGCTTCCACCAGGGTGACCCGTTCGGCGCCCCGGTGGCGCAGCAGCAGGGCCAGGGCCGCGCCGGCCATGCCCCCGCCCACGATCAGGAAACCCGCCGGGTTCATGCGCCCTTCTGGCGGGCGTCCGCCATGAGTTTCTGGATGTCGTCCACCGTCTTGGGCACATCCTTGCTGAGCACATCCGGGCCTTCCTTGGTGACGGCCACATCGTCCTCAATGCGAATGCCCATGCCGCGCCAGCGTTTGGGTACCTGTTCGTCCGCCGGATGGAAATACAGGCCCGGCTCCACGGTGGT
>CAZHGU010000127.1:1742-5154 GCA_964532105.1 uncultured Alcanivorax sp.
TCCAGCTGAGCCGCCAGCACGATCTCGTAGAGCGCCTGCTGATCACGGGTGAACTGGCCGTTGACCGGAAAGGTACGGGTAATGTCCGAGGCATAACAGTTGTATTCGGCGCCGGCGTCCACCAGCACCAGATCGCCGCCGCGCAGCTTGCGGCTGTTCTCGATGTAGTGAAGGATGCAGGCGTTGCCGCCGCCACCCACAATACTGGGGTACGCGGGGTGCAATGCCCCATTGATCATGAATTCGTGCAGATACTCCGCTTCCAGCTGGTATTCATACAGCCCCGGATGGACGGTCTGCATGGCACGCCGGTGGGCACCGGCGCTGATTTCGGCGGCGTGGCGCATGACACGCAGCTCGGCGGCGCTCTTGAACAGCCGCATGTCGTGCAGCAGATGACTCAGCGCCAGGAATTCCCCCGGCGGATGCGCGCCCAGGCCCACCTTTTCCTGGATGCTGTTGATCCAGTGCATGAGCCGCTGATCGAAGTTCGCGTCCCGGCCCAGGTCGTAATAGACCCGCTCGCGGCCCTCGATCAGCCCGGGCAGAATGTCGTCGATATCGCCGATGGGGAAGGCATCGTCGGCGTCGTACTGCTCGCAGGCGCCGTCCGGGCCCGCCCGGAAACCGTCCCAGACCTCGCGCGCCGGGTCGCGCTCGCGGCAGAAGAGCACGAACTCGCCGTGCTCGCGCCCGGGCAGCAGCACCATGACCGCTTCGGGCTCGGGAAAGCCGGTGAGATACCAGAAGTCGCTGTCCTGCCGGTAGGGGTGCTCCACATCCCGGTTGCGCGTGCGCTCGGGCGCGGCGGCGAGCACGGCAATGCTGTCCGGCTCCATCTGTTCCATGAGCCGCCGCCGGCGGCGGGCGAATTCCTGGCGGCTGATCTTCGGGGTGCTGGCCATGACGTGTCTCAGTGGGTTGTCGGCGGTTCCGGCTCCTCGGCGTCCGGATCCTCTTCATCCGGCTGTTCCGTATCCTCGCCCATGACCAGTTCGGTGAACACCATGAGCGCGGCCATGCGCGAATGTTCGGCCACCTGCTGGAACAGGGCCTCTTCTTCCTCGGCGTCCTCTTCCGGCACTTCCACATTGGAAATGGCGGAGAGATCGGACAGCGCTTCCTGCAGCGCCGGCGACAGGTCGGAGTCCTTCATGCCGGCGGTGCCGGTGCCGAAGCCCACGAGAAAGCCCTCCGTCCAGCGGCCCAGCGCCTCCACGCGCTCGGGCAGGGCCGTATCGTCATGGGGCAGCAACACGGCCAGATCCATGCCGCCGCCGAGAAAACCGTCCCGCGCCAGATCGCGCAGTTCGCCGAACAGCTGCTTCGCCTCCGGCGGCCAGTTGCCGGCCAGCTCCGTGTGCGAGGCCAGCAGCCCCTCCAGCTCGGCGTCCTCGGCGCTCACGCCCGTGCTCAGCAGGCCGCAGATGACGCCATGTACCTCGGACGGGCCGGTATCCACCCCGGCCTGACGCAGTGCATCCGCCAGGGGTTCGTAGAGTTCTTCAGTGCTCATGAAATTCCTGTAAAGTCGACGCTAAGTCACTACCAGTGTTGATAATTTACATTGACCGCCTGACCCGCGCTATCTATAGTACAAAATCAGGAGTTTTTCGCACCCGTGGGGGATGCGGGAGCCTACCTTAGGCGAACTGCAAGCGATTGACCATGACAACAGCAGAACAAATCGAACAGCTGGAAGCGCGCCTGGAGGAGCTGATCAATATCAGCGCCCGCCTGCGACAGGAAAACCTGGCTCTGCACCAGCGCGAAGCGAAGCTGATGGAAGAGCGTGCCCAGTTGCTCAAGAAAAACGATGTGGCCCAGGCCAAGGTGGAGGCCATTATCACACGCCTGAAATCGCTGGAGCAGGAGTCATGAGCGAAGCCGATTCCGTCCTTGTGCACATCCTGGACAAGGAATACCGGGTGGCCTGTCCGCCCGGCGAGAAGGAAAGCCTGCTCCGGGCGGCGAGTTACCTCGACGAACAGATGCGCGAGGTCAAGGACGCCAATGTCATCGGCCTGGAGCGCATCGCCATCATGGCCGCGCTCAATATCAGCCACGAATACCTGCAGACCAGTGGTGCGCTGAACCAGCAGGAAGAAGGCTCCCAGCGCCTGACGGACCTGATCAGCCGGGTGGACGACGAGATCCAGGCCTTCGAGGAATACCGCGAGCAGCAGCAACAGACCACGTCCTGAACCCACCCTTTCCTCTTGCTCCTTGCGCCTCCTTTCAACTTTCGGCTGTCGCCCGTGTGACACCGCCCGGGCGGGTGTTTTGTGACCCACCCGCCTCAACCGGTATACTGCCGGCTGTGTTCCCTGGTTTGTACGCAATGCCGGTAAGTGTCCCTGAGCCGATGCTATGTACTTTGGAGGCGTATATTGGTGGGCCTGTGCGCATGTCCGCCGCGAGCGGAAAGCCTGATGGCCTACCTGCCGCCACCACCTTGAACCGCCGGGTTCAAGGGCCAGACCGGCGGCGGCAATCCGGGGAACCCCTGACATCATGACCGTCGCGCCCGACGTTCCCGACAACGCCACGCGTGCCAGCATCCGGCGGCAGATGCGCCGGCGGCGGCGCGCGCTCACGCCGGGCGAGCGCCATCGGGCGGCGGCACGGCTGGCGCGGCGGTTGCGCCGGCACGAATGGGCCGGCCGGGCACACCGCATCGGCATCTATCTGGCCGGCAACGGCGAGCTGGATCCGCTACCCGCCTTTCAGCAATCCCCCTTGCGGCACAAGCAGCTTTATCTGCCGGTGCTGGATCCGCTGCGCGCGGGCATGCTGCGTTTTGTGCCCTGGACCCGGGACACCCGGCTGATTCCCAACCGCTTCGGCATTCCCGAGCCCAGCCTGCGCCAGCACACCGGCGTGGCCACCTGGACCCTGGATCTGATTCTGATACCGCTGGTGGCCTTCGACGACCACGGCAACCGACTGGGGATGGGGGGAGGTTTCTATGATCGGACCCTGGAAGCGCTCTGGCGCCATCCGGTCCGCCCGCGGCTGGTGGGCGTAGCACACCGGTTTCAGCGCGTGGAGCACCTGCCCGCTGCGTCCTGGGATGTGCCGCTGGACACCGTGATCACCGACTAGCGCGGTCGTGCGCCGCCTGGCCATTCGCCGCGGCCGTTACCGCGGCCTGCCCGGCCTGATCGGAACCGCCCTCGCCATGGGTGAGCGAACTCACCACCAGCCCGAGACCGAAAAACAGCGCCAGCAGTAGAAGTGCGTCCGGTTTTCTTTTCATTATTATCCCGTTCGGCGGGGTCAGAAATTCCCCTTATGTGGATGGTCAAGATAGTCCAAAAATCGCCAATTACATGAGACCTGGTTCAAAAAATGAACAATCGAAAAGCCTTAATCAAGGGGTTGGCGGCGAAATGTCAGATTGCACGGCGAT
>CAZHGU010000128.1:0-5080 GCA_964532105.1 uncultured Alcanivorax sp.
CCCTGGGGAGCGCCCAAGCGCGTTGATAGCGGCGTTGCGCTGGCTTGATTGGGAACCACCCAACCCGCGCCAGCGCGCCTTGCTCTCAACGCGCTTGGGCGCTCAGAAAATTAACGAATTACCCGGACGGGACACTAGTATTCGCCGGACCCCTCTGCCGAAGCCGGCCCGGAACGGGTAGAATCCCCGGCGACGAATCAACAATCGGAGCACCCATGCGTTTCATCCTGCTGGCGCTGATCCTGTCGATCAGCGCGTGCGCGGACGCTCAGGACGATGATTTCCGCAAGACCCTGGAAAAGCGCCTCAACCAGAGCTTCCAGGACATTGAAGTGACGGCGGTGAAAGAGGCCCCGGTGGACGGCATGCTGGAAGTGGAGCTCAACGGCCGCGACCGCGTCCATGTGACCGAAGATGGGCAGTTCATGTTTACCGGCACGCTCTTCGCGCTCTCCGACGACGGCGCCGAGGACGTCAGCCGGCGGCGCTTCCGCGAGGCGCGTCGCGAGGGCCTGGGCCAGATTGATCTCGATCAGGCCATAAGCTTTGAAGCCGAAGACGAGCAGGCCGAGGTCTATGTGTTTACCGACGTCACCTGCGGCTATTGCCAGAAGCTGCACCGCGAGATCGACGCCATCAACGATCGCGGCATTACGGTCCACTATCTGGCCTATCCGCGCGGCGGCATGGACGGGCAGGGCGCTGATCTCATGCAGAAAGTCTGGTGTGCCGACGACCGCCAGTCGGCGCTGACCAGTGCCAAGGCCAGTGGTCAGCTGGAACAGGATCCCGAAGCCTGTGACGATCCGGTGGAAGCGCAGTACCAGAAGGGCGTCGATTTCGGCGTGCGCGGCACACCGTCCATCTACACGCCTGATGGCGAAAAACTCGGCGGCTATCTGCCGCCGGAGAAGCTGGCGGCGGCGCTGGGTCTGGACGGCGCGGACGCCGGAAATTGACGCCCTCCGAAACCGGCAGTAAGGTTGCCGCAGCCATGCGCCATGGTGGCCGGGTCACCGTTGGTGTGCCGGGCGTGGCCCGTGCAGATAATGACGATTGGGGCGTAGCCGGCGAACCCGCCGGTGTACGGTCCTGGTGAAGTAAAAAGGGGGTCGAGTTGGTCAAGCCGGTCAAGGTAGGTATAGCGGGTCTGGGCACCGTGGGCAGCGGTACCGTCAATGTCCTGCAGCGCAACAATGCGGAGATTGCGCGGCGCGTGGGGCAGCCCATCGAGATTGCCCATATCGGCGCGCGCCGGGATAACCCCAACTGTGATATCTCCGGGATCAAGGTCTCGCGCGACATCTTCGCCGTGGCCGAGGACCCGGAGATTGATATCCTGGTGGAGCTGATCGGCGGCACCGATACCGCGCGCGAACTGCTGCTCACCGCCATCGGCAACGGCAAGCACATTGTTACCGCCAACAAGGCCCTGATCGCGGAACACGGCAACGAGATCTTTACCGCCGCCCATCACCGCGGCGTGGACGTGGCCTTCGAAGCGGCGGTTGCGGGCGGCATTCCCATTCTCAAGTCCCTGGGCGAGGGCCTGGCCGCCAACCATATCGACTGGGTGGCCGGCATTATCAACGGCACCGGCAATTATATTCTCACGGAGATGCAGGAGCACGGCCGGGACTTCGACGAAGTGCTCAAGGAAGCCCAGGCGCTGGGGTATGCCGAGGCCGATCCCACCTTTGACGTGGAAGGCGTGGACGCCGCGCACAAGCTCACCATTCTTGCCTCCATTGCCTTCGGCATTCCGCTGCAGTATTCAAAGGTGTACATGGAGGGCATCAGCCGGCTGACCACCGAGGATGTCAAGAACGCCGACATGTTCGGTTATCGCATCAAGCATCTGGGCCTGGCGCGCGACACCGGCGACGGCATTGAACTGCGTGTGCATCCCACCCTGATTCCCAAGGAAGTGCTGCTGGCCAGCGTCAGCGGCGTCATGAACGCCATCATGATCGAGGGGGACGCGGTCGGGCCCACGCTCTATTACGGCGCCGGCGCCGGCGCGGATCCCACGGCCTCGGCGGTGGTGGCCGATATTATCGAAATGGGGCGCGGTCTGACGGCCGATCACGAGGAACGCGCGCCCTATCTGGGTTTCCACGCGGATCAGATGTCGCAAACACCCGTGCTGGATATTGAAGACGTGACCACATCCTTTTATGTCCGTCTGCACGTGCAGGATCAGACCGGCGTACTCAAGGATATTACCCAGATCCTGACCCGGCACGACATCAGCGTGGAGGCCATGTTCCACAAGGTGCGCGAACGTGCCATGAACCGGGCTCTGGATGAAATCGCCGCGCTGGATACGGTACTGGAAGATCTCATGCGGATTCGTGTGGAAAGCCTGGATGCCTGAGCGGGGCGTCCGGGGCCTGTAAAAAACCAGTTTCAATCATTCCGGGGAAGTCTCCGGAGGCCAGAGGACCATCATGGCGTTTCGTGACCGTTACACCGGCCTTATCAATCGTTATCGGGATCATCTGCCCGTCAATGACGATACTCCGCTGATCAGCCTGGGCGAGGGCAATACGCCGTTGATCCGGCTGAAGAACATTCCCCGGGCGCTGGGCCGGGACGTGGATCTCTACGTCAAGTTCGAAGGCCTCAACCCCACGGGTTCGTTCAAGGACCGGGGCATGACCATGGCCGTTACCCGGGCCGTGGACGAGGGCAGCAAGGCCATTATCTGTGCCTCCACGGGCAATACGTCGGCTTCGGCGGCGGCCTATGCCGCGCGCGCCGGTATTACCGCCTTCGTGCTTATTCCCGAGGGCAAGATCGCCATGGGCAAGCTGGCCCAGGCCATGATGTACGGCGCCACCATCATGCAGATCCGCGGCAACTTCGATGCCGGCATGCAGCTGGTCAAGGAAGTGGCCGAGGACGCGCCGGTGACGATCGTCAATTCGGTCAATCCCTATCGGCTGCAAGGACAGAAGACGGCGGCTTTCGAGATTATCGAGGAACTGGGCCGGGCGCCGGATTATCACTGCCTGCCCGTGGGCAACGCCGGCAATATTACCGCCCACTGGATCGGCTACTGCGAATATTCGCGCACCAAGGGCGAGGTGGTCACCCGCGCCTGTTCCTTCTGCGACGGTCATTGCCGCTATGCCGGCGGTCCCGTTGTGGGCGATCGTCCGGTCATGCTGGGGTATCAGGCCAGTGGTTCCGCGCCCTTTCTGCGCGGCGGGCCGGTGGAGGATCCGGATACCGTGGCCACCGCCATTCGCATCGGTAATCCGCAAAGCTGGCAACAGGCCTGGCACGTCAAGGAAGAATCCGGCGGTCGCTTCGACGAACTCACGGATACCGAGATCCTGCGCGCGCAGAAGATGCTCACGGAACACGAAGGCGTGTTCTGCGAACCGGCATCGGCGGCCTCCATCGGCGGCGCCATGCGCGATATCCGGAACGGCGCCATTCCCGAGGGCTCCACCGTGGTCTGCACATTGACCGGCAACGGTCTCAAGGATCCGGACACGGCCATTGACCAGTGCAAGGATTCGGGCATGGTGACCATTGACGCTGATCGCGCGGCGGTGAACGAGGCGATCCGGAATCACCTCTGAAACCGGTATCGGTGTACATGTTGTCGGGTGTGTACGCTTTTTTCACGCCGATACCAATACGATTGCCTGCTCATGCACAGTCATCGGGAGGCGCTTATGTTGATGCCACACAAGCTCGAACCCCGGGGGCTGGCTTTCGCGGTGCTGATGGTCGGCCTGCTCGCACCGGTTTCCATTCCGGCCGATCCGCAGTTGAGTGCGGGAGTCTGGTGGGTCTACGGCTATATTACGGAATCGGATTTTTCCTCACCAAGTAATTTCAGCGAAGCCCTGGATAATACGACGGGAGGCAATTTCTCGGATCCGGCCCTGGTCTTTTATGCTGATGATGATGGCTCTCACAGCCCCTGGGGCTACAGTGCCGAGTTGCGTATGGGTCGGGGTTCCTTTACGGATCCCACCAATAACAGTAGTGGCGGCACCGTCGTCATGCACAAGGCCTGGATCGATTATCAGTTCAATGACAACCTGGATCTGAAAGTCGGCAAGAATCAGGTGCCCTTCGGCTGGAAGACGGACAATTTCTGGCCCGGTGATTTATTGCAGGGTGGTTATGGCGACCAGATGGATCCGGGCTTGAAGCTTAGTGGACGCTCGGGTGCCTTTGCCTATGATCTGGGCTATTACCACCAGGACGACTGGGGCGAGACCAGTACGGATACGGTGGATGACGGCGGTCACTGGGGATCCAGCGGAACCTACCGCAAGATCAAGACGGGTGTGGTGAATGCAGACTGGAAGCCCGATGATGTGAATACCCTGGGCGTTTCCTGGCAGAACGGCCGGATGCAGGACCTGGTCCCGGTGGCCAACACGAACCCGGCGGGCAGCAACGACAACGGCCGTCATGATGCCCTGGATCTGCATTACATGTACGAAGGGCAGCAGTTTACCGGCAAGTACCGCTATATCCGCGCCCGGCGGGATTTCAACGGGATGGATGCTTTTCTTAACTCCGGTAGTGAGCCCGCAGACGCCGAGGTAAAAACGGACCGCCATGTGGCCCATCTGGGCTGGAAACAGGATCGCTGGCACTATGTGCTGGAAGCCAGCACGGCCACCACGGATACCGACGGCAATACGGCGGATCGCGTTCACGCCTGGGCGCCGGGCGTGCGCTACAACTATGGTCCGGGCTGGATCTATCTGGAGTATCTGTCCCAGGACGGTGATATTGATCGTAACGGCGATATCAGTGAAGCGGACTTTCGCAGTGTTTATGTCGCCTTTGATTTCTATTTCTGACCGGAGCCGCAGAAGCAGGGTATACGGCTCCTTTCTTTACGCCTGAAGCGCGGGGGGAATCCCATGAAAGAAGAGGATATTCGCGAGCTGGACGAGGCCTACCAGACGGATTATGAACTGGGGCAGGACAATCTCCGGATTCTGGGGATGGATCTGCACAATCCGGTGTTCTTTGTCAGTGCCCTGCTGATTCTGGTCTTTGTGGTGGGTACCTTGGTCGCGCCGGAGCAGGCCAACGGGAT
>CAZHGU010000129.1:0-5072 GCA_964532105.1 uncultured Alcanivorax sp.
AGTCAGGCGCCGGGTCCGGCCGTTTTCCTCGATTTCCACTTCCCAGGGCGAAACTAGGCGGGCCGGCGCCTGAATGCAGTCCACGCCCAGGGACTCGAAGCGTTCGACCGAATCATGGGGCTCGATCTTCTGGATCACGCGCTGCACGCGATCCATGACGTCGGCGAAGCGAAAATCCGTCTGAATGGAACGAAAGCCCAGGGATTCCGCCTTGCCGGACAGCGCCGCCGTGCGCGCGCTCTTGATCAGGGTCTTGGAAGGCACGCAGCCCGTGTTCAGACAGTCCCCGCCCATTTTGTTCTTTTCCACCAACGAGACACTGGCCCTGACCGTGGCACCGATATAGGCGGCTACCAGTCCGGCCGAGCCGCCGCCGATAACCACCATGTTGCGGTCAAAGGATTCGGGCTTGTCCCAGCCCTTGTACACTTCCAGTGCCCGTGCCCGGTCGCGGATCCAGCGGGCAATCCATGGAAAGGCCGCGAGTAGCAGGAAGGAACCGATCAGCTCAAGGCTCAGCAGACCGCCCAGGGATTCCAGCTGTCCCAGCTGGGTACCGGCATTCACGTAGACGGCCGTGCCGGCCAGCATGCCCACCTGGCTGACCCAGTAGAAGGTCCAGGTTTTGATGGGGGTGAGCGCCATCAGCAGGTTGATCAGGAAGAAGGGGATGGCCGGCACCAGGCGCAGGGAAAACAGATAAAAGGCGCCGTCCTTGCGCACACCCTCGTTGATGGCCTTGAGCCGGTTGCCGAACTTTTCCTGCACGGTGTCGTGGAGCAGAAAACGGGCGACGATAAAGGCCAGGGTGGCGCCAATACTGGATGCAAAGGAAACGACAATCAGAGCCGGCAAAAAGCCGAACACGGCCGCACCGGCCAGGCTCATTACGGCCGCGCCGGGCAGACTCAACGCCGTAACCACTACATACAGCACGAAGAAACCACCCAGCATGAGAACCGGGCGCTTTTCGGTTAGTGCCTGAAGAGACTCTTGTTGAGTCTTGACATATTCCAGCGTCAAATACTGATTGATATCGAATACAAAGAAGGCCGTGATCAGGGCCGCGATCACGGCAACGACCAGGAGTTTGCGGTTATTCATCAGCAGCATTTCCCGTCGACTGGGTGAAATTCATGCCTGGCGGCGTCTGTACGCGACGCGCCAGCTCTGCAGCTCCGCGTTGCCGTTCATAATGGACCTGAACACGGTCAAGCACGCAATCTCCGGGGCCACTTGTTGTTGACCCTACGATGCGTCGCCCGTTGAATCGTTACAAGTGGGGGAAGGAAAAGGATTACAAAGGTGGTGTCCGCATGGCGTGAAAAAACGCGCAGTGGGGCAAGGAGTGGAGGTTCAGGCCGGGCCGGTGGATCAGCTTCCCCGCGTCTGATCCAGTGCATTCATGATGCGGTTCACCTCGTCGGCGGACGCCGGCTCCGGTTCCCGCCGCAGCGATTGCACGAGCAGCCGAAGCTGGCGCACATAGCGGCGACAGTGGTGACACATCATCAGGTGCAGGCGCAGCGCCCAGCGTTGCCGGAAGGACAGCGGTGTGCCGTCCACCAGCTCGTCGGCGCGCTCCATGACTTCATTGCACTTCAGCATTCACCGGTCTCCCGAAAATGATCCACCACGGCAAAGAGCCGGGTACGCGCCCGATGCAGCAAGACCCGGACATTGGATGCGCTCACGTTCAGGCTGTTACAGATATCGTCCAGCTCCTCGCCCTGGATATCGCGCAGTTCGAGAACAAGGCGTTGTTTTTCAGGCAGATTGTTCAGGGTCTTGCGCATGCACTCGGCGAGTTCGTCACTGGTGAGCAGCTCATCCGGTGAGGCAACGCCCCAGCGCACCGGCGGGCGTGCCCAGTGGCCGTCATCCTTGAAACGCTCGGCCAGGGCGTCGTGGCCCTCGCCGTCCACATTCAGGGTCAGTTCCCGGCCGCCGCCGCGCAGCCGCATCTTGGCTTCATTGATCACGATTCGCGTGAGCCAGGTCTGCAACCGGCTGCGGCCCTCGAAGTCGGGCAGCGCCTTGTAGGCGGAAATCCAGGCATTCTGTACCGCGTCCTCGGCCTCGCCCGCGCTCAGCAGACCGCGGGCGGTGGATACGAGGCGGCGATGATAGGTTTCCACCAAGCGCGAAAATGCGTCGCGGTCACCCTGTTGCAGTCTTTCCAGAAACTCCGGGGATTCCGGGTTATCGCTCATCAGGCTCATCCGGGGATGCGATATTGCCCACGGACGGATCCTCGTGGCCCGCATTCAGCTCCAGCATGCGGCGGATATGCTGCATGGCGTCCATGTCCACCTGTGTGAACTCGATGCCCAGGCGGTCTTCCTGCACATGGGTGACCCGGGCCTGGATGGGAATGGTGATCTCGGAGTCATCCAGCTCCAGGGTAAATTGACAGTCGTCCCCTTCCCGCGCCTCGATGGCGGCGTTTTGCACCATGGCGCCCTTGAGCGAGAGATCCACGATTTCCACGGGCCAGTTGTGGCCTCCGACTTCCAACCGGGCGCGGCCGTCGAGATCAATGCGGGCGAAGCGGCGCTGTTCCACCATGGGCGGTTATACCTCGATGCGTTTGTGCTTGACGCGCCTCGGCTGCAGGGCTTCCTCGCCGAGCTTCTTGCGCCGGTATTCCTCGAACTCCGAGTAGCTGCCCTCGAACCATTCCACTTCGGCTTCGTCCTCGAAGGCCAGAATATGGGTGGAAATCCGGTCGAGGAACCAGCGGTCGTGGGAGATCACAATGGCGCAGCCGGGGAAGGCCAGCAGGGCTTCCTCCAGCGCGCGCAGCGTTTCCACGTCCAGATCATTGGTGGGCTCGTCCAGCAGCAACACGTTGGCGCCCTGCTGCAGCAGCTTGGCCAGGTGCAGCCGGTTGCGCTCGCCGCCCGAAAGATCCTTCACCTTTTTCTGCTGATCGCCGCTCTTGAAATTAAAGCGACCCAGATAAGCGCGCGAGGGCACTTCGTGGCTGCCGATCTGGAGGATGTCGTTGCCGCCGGAAACTTCTTCCCAGACGGTCTTGTCCCCGTCGAGTTCCTCGCGGCTCTGGTCCACATAGGCGAGCTTGACCGTCTCGCCCACCCGGATTTCGCCCTGGTCCGGCTCTTCCTCGCCGGTAAACATGCGAAAGAGCGTGGTCTTGCCTACGCCGTTGGGCCCGATAATGCCCACAATGGCGCCGCGCGGAACATCGAAAGTCAGGTCTTCATAGAGTACGCGACCTTCATACTGCTTGGTGACCTGATCCACCTCGAAGACCTTGTCGCCCAGGCGCGGGCCGGGCGGAATATAGAGTTCCTGGGTTTCCTGGCGCTTCTGGAATTCCTGGCTCGCCAGTTCCTCGAAGTTCTTGATCCGCGCCTTGTTCTTGCTTTGCCGGCCCTTGGGGTTGGAGCGCACCCACTCCAGTTCCTTTTCCACCGTCTTGCGGTGGGCGGTTTCCTTTTTCTCCTCGTGTTCCAGGCGCTTTTCCTTCTGTTCCAGCCAGGAGCTGTAGTTGCCGTGCCAGGGAATGCCCTCGCCCCGGTCCAGCTCCAGAATCCATTCGCAGGAATTGTCCAGGAAATAACGGTCGTGGGTCACCGCCACCACCGTGCCCGGGAAGTCGTGCAGGAAACGCTCCAGCCAGCCCACGGACTCGGCGTCCAGATGGTTGGTGGGCTCGTCCAGCAGCAGCATGTCCGGCGCCGACATCAGCAGCCGGCACAGTGCCACGCGCCGGCGCTCGCCGCCGGACAGCGAATTCACCTGCTGATCCCAGGGCGGCAGGCGCAGCGCGTCGGCGGCGATTTCCAGCTTGCGTTCCAGATCATGACCGCCGGCGGCGTCCAGAAACTGCTCCAGCTTCTGCTGTTCCGCGGCCAGCTTCTCGAAGTCGGCATCCTCGTCGGCATAGGCGGCATAGACCTCTTCCAGGCGCTGCTGGGCGTTGCGCACCTCCTCCAGGGACTCCTCGATGATCTGCTGGACGTTCTTGTTCTCGTCCAGTTCCGGCTCCTGGGGCAGATAGCCGATATTGATGCCGGGCTGGGGCCGGGCCTCGCCGGTATAGTCCTGGTCCACGCCCGCCATGATGCGCAGCAGCGAGGACTTGCCCGCGCCGTTGAGCCCCAGCACGCCGATCTTGGCGCCCGGGAAGAAGGACAGGGAAATGTCTTTCAGCACCTGCTTTTTGGGCGGGACGACCTTGCCCACCTTGTCCATCGTGAAGATGTATTGCGCCATAGTCGGGAAGCTGCCGTTCTGCTGTCTCGTGAAGGGGTGCCCAAGCTACCCAAAATGCCCGGATTTGGGAAGCACGAAGCGGCCTCAGCGGCCGGAATCGGCGGCTTTGAGGCTCCATGAACGGGACACACCCGGGGGTGAGGGCTTCTCAAGTGCGTCATCGGCGGGTTTGGGGTACAATGCGCGCCTTTCCGATCACCCCATCCTGAACCAGTAAAGGAACACCATGTTCGGTAAAAACATGTCCATCGCCGAGTTCGACCCGGAAATCCAGGCCGCCATTGACGCCGAGAAGAAGCGTCAGGAAGAGCATATCGAGCTGATTGCCTCCGAGAACTATGCCTCGCCGCGCGCCATGGAAGCCCAGGGCTCCGTGCTGACCAACAAGTATGCCGAGGGCTATCCCGGCAAGCGCTATTACGGCGGCTGTGAGCATGTCGACGTGGTGGAGAACCTGGCCATCGAGCGCGCGAAGGAACTCTTCGGCGCGGATTGGGCCAATGTGCAGCCGCACTCCGGTTCCCAGGCCAACACGGCCGTGTACATGGCCCTGTGCAAGCCCGGCGACACCGTGCTGGGCATGAGCCTGGACGCGGGCGGCCACCTGACCCACGGCGCCAAGCCCAACTTCTCGGGCAAGATCTACAACGCCGTGCAGTACGGGCTGGACTCGGAAACCGGCCAGATCGATTACGAGGACATGGAGCGCCTGGCGCGCGAGCACAAGCCGAAGATGATCGTGGCCGGCTTTTCCGCCTACTCGCGCGTGGTCGACTGGCAGCGCTTCCGCAAAATCGCCGACGAAGTGGGTGCCTGGCTGCTGGTGGACA